>JAQGMD010000386.1 GCA_028292565.1 Burkholderia sp.
CGCCACAGTCGACGCGCGACAGGAGCTCAACTCCCGCATCGCGGCGGCCATGGACGAGGCGATCGACCAGGCGTCCACCATCGCGTTGCCGGCGCCAGGCGGACAGCCTCGCATTACTGTGGTTCACGCTGAACTGGTGCGCAAGCAAGGCGGCTCTGTGTGTAGCGTCCCGATTGCGCGCATGGGCAAAGTAGAGGGCGCGGTCACGCTCGAACGATTCGATGGCAACCCTTTTCATACGCAAGAACTCACGTCCTGTGAAGAAGTGGTGCGCATGGCGGCGCCGGTACTGGTCCTCAAGCGCGACAGCGAACGCTCCTGGATTGCGCGCACTGCACAGGCGATCCGCGAGGCCATCGGCCGGCTCACCGGTAGGGGCGAGTTGCGCCTGAAGCTGGTGACCGGTGCAGTCATGCTCGCGTTGACAGTAGTGTTGCTCATTCCAATGCCGTACCACATCAGCGCGCCAGTGCGCCTCGAGGGTGCCGTCCAGCGTGCGCTGGTAGCTGCATATGACGGATACGTCCAGCAAGTGTCGGTGCGTCCGGGCGATGCTGTAAAAGAAGGGCAGGTGTTGGCAGAGCTCGCCCAGCAGGATTTGCATCTGGAACGCAGCAAGCTGGAAAGTGAACTTGCCCAGCATGAAGGCGCGTACAACACCGCATTGGCCCAAGCCGACCGCGCCATGTTGATCGTCCAACAAGCGAAGGCAGACCAGGCCCGTTCAAGACTGGAGTTGATCGCAAAGCAGATTGACCGTGCGCGGATCAAGGCGCCGTTCGACGGCGTCGTGATCAGCGGCGACCTGACTCAGTCGCTCGGCGCGCCGGTCCAGCGCGGCGGCCTGCTGATGGTGGTCGCACCGCATGACCGTTACCGTCTGATCGCTGAAGTGGACGAGCGCGACATCTCCGAAGTCGCTGTGGGCGCCTCCGGGTCGATCGCACTTGCTGCGCTGCCCGACCAGGCTATTTCATTCCGTACCGAACGAGTTGCGCCAGTAGCAGTGGCGCGCGATGGCCGGCATTTTTTCGAAGTGGAAGGCAAGCTGGATTCCGGTTCGAATGCGATACGCCCCGGCCTGGAAGGCATGGCAAAAATTGATGCGCCATCACGTCCGCTCGCCAGCGCGCTCGGCCATCGGCTCTGGATCTGGTTGCGACTGTCGCTCTGGTCGCTTGGATGGTGGCAGTGAGTGCGTCGCTATTCAGCCCGCATTGGTACCGGGTTGCGAACCTGCGCCCTCGTATGCGCGCGCAGGTGCAAGTGCAGCGTCACAAGCATCGCGACCAGGTATGGCATCAGGTCGCGGATGCGTCCACCGGGCGCCGCCACCGGCTGAACCGGGAGGCGTGGAATTTCATCGGATGCTTCAATGGCCAGCTGACCGTCGGCGAAGTATGGGACAGCGTCGTGCAATCCGACGGCGACCAGGCGTTGACGCAGGACGAGGCGATTCGCATCCTCGAACAATTGAGCAGCGCCGAGCTGTTGCAGTGCGACCTGCCGCCCGATATCGGCGCGTTGTTCCGACAAAAAGACAAGCAAGCGCGGCGTCGGCGTTGGGCTGCGATGAATCCGTTTTCCATGCGGGTCAGGTTGTTCGATCCGACCCGTGTCCTGAGTCGTTTCGATCCGGTACTGCCACTTCTGTTCAGCCGCGCCGCGTTTGTGCTCTGGCTGGTGCTGGTTGCAGCGGCCCTGCCGCTGGTGGTCCGATATTGGGCTGAACTGAAATCGTTCGGACTGTCGCATGCGGACTCGCCGCGCTACCTGTTGATTGCGTGGTTTGTCTACCCGCTGATCAAGGCGCTGCATGAGACCGGCCATGCGTTGGCTGTGCGGCGCTGGGGCGGCGAGGTGCATGACGCCGGCTTTACCGTGTTCGTGCTGATCCCTGTGCCATACGTCGATGCGTCGGCGGCATCCGGTTTCGTGCAGCGTTCGCGGCGGGCAGTGGTCAGCGCGGTCGGCATCATGATTGAATTGCTGATCGCATCGCTCGCGTTGTACATCTGGGCGAACGTACAGCCGGGCATGGTCAGGGACGTGGCGTTCGTGGTCATGGTGATCGCGGGCGTGTCGACCCTGGTGGTCAATGGCAATCCGCTCGTACGGTTCGACGGATATTTTTTGTTCTGCGACCTGATCGACGTGCCCAATCTCGACCAGCGCAGCCGCAACTGGTGGGTCACCTTCCTTCAGCGGCGACTGCTCGGCGCTGACATGCCGGTTGTTGCACTGGCCGCCGGCGAACGCAAATGGATGGCGCTGTATGCGCCGCTGGCCTGGACATTCCGCTTGTACCTGGGCATACAGACAATGTTGTGGGCAGCCGCCAAATCGGCACTGCTTGGCCTGCTGTTTGCGCTTGCGTTCGTGGCGTTCATGCTGGCCGGTCCGATCCGGACCATTGCGCGTCTCGTGCTGCAGCTGATGCAGTCCGGCGAGCGCCGCCGCACCCGAGTCGTGGTCGCAGGTATCGCTGTCGCGCTGGTTCTGGTAACGACGGTGGTTCCGATGCCATTTGGTACAACGGCGCAGGCCGTGGTGTGGTTGCCGGAACAGGCGCAAGTGCGTGCCGGGGCAGAAGGCTTTGTGCGAGAGATCCGCGTGCGCGATGGTGAACAGATCGCGCCTGGACAGGTTCTGGCGGTGCTGGATGAACCGGAGCTGGTGGCCAGCCTGGATGAAGCGAACAGCCGGCTGACTTCTCTACGTACCGAACAGTACAACGAGTTGCGACACTCGCGCTCACGCACTCTCGGCTACGAGCAGGCGATTGCGCATGCGGAGGCCGAAGTGGCCAGGCTGGATGAGCGTGCAGGGCAGTTGACCATTCGGAGTGAAGTCGAGGGCCGCATGGTATTGGCGCGGCAGGATGATTTGCACGGATCGTTCCTCAAAAAGGGCACCGTGCTTGGCTATGTGATGACGCCGGTATCCGCAACGGTACGTGCGGTCGTGCCGCATGCCGATGCGGCATTGGTCCGCGAGCGTACACGATCGGTGTCGGTGCGGTTGGAAGACAATGCGGGCATGTCGGTGCAAGCACGGCTACAGCGTGATGTACCGGCCGCGACACTCGCACTGCCGAGCGCCGCTTTGGCCGATCGCAACGGCGGCGCAATCCCCACCGACCCCTCCGACAAGGAGCAACTTCGCGCGCTCGAGCCGTTTTTCATGTTCGATGTTGAATTGCCTGGCGTGCAGCTGCCTCGCATCGGCGGCCGTGCATGGACCTATTTCGATTTCGGCCGCGAGCCGCTGGTCGTCCAGTGGGGCCACGCAATGCGCCAGCTTCTGATCCGACACTTCGGCGGAGGGAACTGACATGGGACAGCAGCTCCACCCGGACGTTACGGTGCCGGCTCCCGGGCTGGTGTTCGGCGCTTATCCGGAAAAGCCCGATCAGGAAATCCACCTGACCTCATTACGGTTCCGGCTTGCACAACTGCGAGGCTGGCATAGCAGGCGTTCCGGAAGGACCCGCCGTTTCGTTGCGATGGTGCGAGCGCTCGAGTGCGAGTTCGGTCTCGAGTCGCCGGAGCAATGGCAGGAGCGGGTGTGCACGGTTCGCGCCTTACTCGCGCGCGACGGCTTCACCGATCCGCTGCTGGCACAAGCGTTCGCGCTTATCGTGCTGGCATGCCGTAGCACGATGGGCATCACCCCACATGACACGCAACTGATTGCCGCCCATATCATGCTCAACCGGCAGCTCGCGGAAATGGCGACCGGCGAGGGTAAGACCCTGTCGGCAGGAATCGCCGCCACCGCCGCTGCGATGGCAGGGGTGCCGGTGCATGTCATTACCGCCAACGATTACCTGGTCGCACGCGACGCGGAGCGCTTGCGTCCGCTCGCGATTGCACTCGGATTGTCGGTAGGCGCGGTCACCCGGACGATGGACCATACGCAGCGCCAGGCTGCTTACCAATGCGATATAGCCTATTGCACAGCCAGGGAACTGGTATTCGATTACCTGCGTGATGGCCTTGCAAGCCGGCGTAGCGGAACGACCACGTGGACGAACACGCCGGCCAGGTTGTTGCGCGGACTCTGCATGGCGATCATCGATGAAGCCGATGCGATTCTGATTGATGAAGCACGCGTCCCGCTAGTGTTGTCCCGTGCGATTGCGCCGTCCGCTACAAACACCGAAACAACTTCCGATTTTGCGCAAGCGTGGGAGATCGCCCGACAACTTCAGCCGCATACGCATTTCAATCTTGATGCGCCTTCGCGCAGCGCGCGGCTCATCGCGGCCGGGCGTGCACGCATGCAGGTGCTGGCGAAGCAAACGCCGTCGGCCTGGCTGGCGGAGCGTCACTGCGAATACCTGGTCGGACAGGCGCTGGTGGCGCGCCATCTTCTGCAGTCGGGACGTGAATATCATGTCCGCGACGGCAAGGTATTGATCGTGGATGAAACGACCGGCCGCACCGCAGAAGGCCGCAGCTGGTCCGGCGGCTTGCAGCAGATGGTGGAGCTCAAGGAGGGCTGCGCCCTGACGCCGCCTGCGGAGACATGGTCGCAAATCACATATCAACGTTTCTTTCCCCGCTACCTGTGGCTATGCGGAATGAGCGGCACGCTGGTCGAAGCGCGCCGCGAGCTGTTCGCGGTGTACGGTCTCGATGTGCTTCAGGTGCCGCTTCACCGTCCCTGCCTGCGCATCATGCATAAGCCGCGCGTATTTGCCGATACGGAGACGCAATGGATAGAAGCGGCGTCACGGATCAGGGAGTTGCATGCCGCCGGCCGCCCGGTACTGGTGGGGACCGATTCGGTGGCCGATTCGGAGGCGCTCTCACTACGCCTGGGCGAAGCTGGCCTGCCGCATACCGTGTTGAATGCCCGGCAGGACAGGCATGAAGCGCACATCATTGCTTCCGCCGGCGAGGCAGGCGCGATCACAGTCGCAACCAACATGGCTGGTCGCGGTACCGATATCGCACTGGGGCAGGGTGTGGCGGCAAAGGGCGGCTTGCATGTCATCAGCTGCCAGCAAAACGCGTCACCGCGCATGGACCGCCAGCTGATCGGGCGTTGCGCGCGGCATGGCGATCCCGGCAGCGCGGAAAAATTCATCTCGCTCGACGGCAGGCTGCTGGCCGGCAGCCTGACGGTGCGGCTGCTACGCGGGCTGAACAACGACAAGTGGGTCGCATCGATCGGCGCGCTGCTGTTGAACGTTGCGCAACGCAGGGAAGAATACAGGCAGGGCGCTGAACGGAACAGATTGCTTCGCAACGATAAGGAAATGAGCCGCTGGTTTGCATTCGGCGGAATAAAAGAGTGAAGGGGGAGAAAAATGAATAATCGGAGATCGTCGACCGGCATCGCCATCGCATGTGCGGTCGGTTTGCTTCTGGCGGGTTTGGGCCACGCCTGGGCTGCCGGGCCTATCGGATGCCTGATTGAACCGGAGCGGGTGGCGGAGCTGGGCAGCCCCGCCATCGGCGTCATCAAATCCATCCATGTCGAACGCGGCGACCGGGTGCAAAAAGGCCAGGTCATTGCGGTGCTGCAGGACGACGTGGAACGTGCTTCGCTCGAGGTGGCCGACAGCCGCTCGAACGCGGAAGCGGAAGTTCGCGCCGCGCTGATCAGCCTTGAGCTGGCACGACAGCGTAGGGAGCGGGCCGAGGATCTGCATGCGAAAGGGTTCATTGCGGCGCAGGCTCTGGACCAGACCATCGCCGAGACCAGGGTCGCCGAGGAAAAATTACTGCAGGCGCGCGAGCAAAAGCGTGCTCTCGGAAAAGAACTTGCGCTGGCCAGAGTCAGGCTCAGTGAACGCACTATCCGCAGCCCATTCGACGGCGTTATCGTCGAGCGCTATTTTTCGGCGGGCGAACGGGTGGAGGAAAAACCCATGGTACGCGTGGCCAGGGTTGATCCGCTGCGGGTCGAGGTCGTTATGCCAAGCAATATGTACGGGAAGGTCAAGGTGGGGACAACGGCCCGCGTGATGCCGGATCTGCCAGGAATGGCGCCCGTGACCGCCACAGTATCGCTGGTGGACAAGGTGCTCGACCCGGCGAGCGGGACATATCGCGTACGGATGATGCTGCCGAATGCCAAGGCAAGCATTCCGGCAGGGCTCAGGTGCAAGGTCGAATTCGCCTCGGGGCCGGTGGCAGTGCAGCCGGTGCGCGCGGACGCCTTGCCGCCGGCGCCGGCGCGGAAAATGTAAACGGAGGCCGGCGTGAGCACAGATCACCTGCAGGCCTGGTTCGCAAAAGCCTGGAGCGCGTGGCAAACGCAGCGCCCGGTGCGGCACATTCCCGTGGTCGAGGAGTACGAGCCGCGTTTGCTTTACTCGGCTGACCCGATCACGGCCGGGCTTGCGCTGGCCGGACCTGGCCAGGTGGTCGAGCAACGGCTCGTCGATGATGCAGGTGAGTTTGTTTCTTCTTCCTCCACAACGTTGCAGGCGCAGGAGCGTCGGCGCGAGTTGCTGATCGTCGGCGCCGGCATCGAGGACAGCAAGACGCTGCTCGACGGCCTCGAAAGCGACGATCGCGAAATCGAAGTACTCGTGCTTGATCCCTCGCGCGACAGCATCGATCAAATCAGCGCAGCGTTGGCCGGCCGGCATGACCTGGCGGCGATCCATATCCTGTCGCATGGCGCGAGCGGCCAATTGCAGTTGGGCGCCACGACGCTCGATTCCGCACAACTCACGGCGCGTGCCGATGAAATCAGCCGCTGGGGCCAGGCGCTGCAGGCTGATGGCGACATCCTCCTGTATGGATGCGACGTCGCGGCCGATGCCTCCGGCGCAGCGTTTGTGCACCAATTGTCAGCGCTGACCGGTGCCGACGTTGCCGCCAGCGACGACCTCACCGGAGACAACCTGCTACAGGGCGACTGGACACTTGAGTACACCACCGGCGCGATCGAAACGGCTCTCGCCGTCAATGCATCGGTGCAGCGGCAATGGACCGGAGTGCTCGAAGCGCGAGTGAACACCACCACAGCCGGGGGGCAAAGCAATGCCGCGGTGGCAATCGCCCCGGACGGCAGCTTCGTTGTCACCTGGGCCAGCGGCGGCGGTCTCGATGGCGAAGACAGCGGTATTTTCCTGCAGCGGTATGACGCTGTAGGGAACCGACTCGGGGCGGAGGTCCAGGTCAACACCGATTTTGCAGAGGAGCAGATCAGCCCGTCGGTAGGCATGGATGCCAACGGTGGCTTTGTGGTTACATGGGCCAGCGACAGCGGGAATGGCGCGGACGACGACGGCTGGAGCATCCGCGCCCAACGCTTCAGTGCGGATGGCAGCAAGGCCGGTGTTGAATTCGTCGTTAACAAGGGAATCAAGGGCGATCAGGATCAACCGGTTGTCTCGGTCGCTGCGGACGGTCAGTTCGTGATTGCCTGGCGCAGCGACGCAAGTAGCGGGTCGGATATTTACGTCCGTCACTTCGATGCGAACGGAGTCGCATTGCGGAGCGATGTATTGGTGGTTAACTCGGATGGCAGCCAGGCCAATCCCGCCATCGCGATCAATAGCGATGGCAGCTACGTCGTTGCCTGGCAGAGCAACAAGGGCGGCAGCGGAAAATCCATCTTTGCCCAGCGTTTCAACAGCGATGATTCCCGGCTCGGCGCCGAATTTCGCGTCAATACCTACGACATCAACGACCAGACGCGGCCGACGGTTGCGACTGACGGCAATGGTGCGTTCGTGATCGCCTGGACCAGCACCGACCAGGATGGCTCGGGCGATGGCGTGTATGCGCAGTTATTCGCATCCGACGGCACGAAGGCCGGAAGCGAATTCCGCGTCAACACGTACACCAACAACGACCAGGACCTCCCGGCCGCCGCAATGGATGGGAACGGTAGTTTCATCATTTCGTGGTCTAGCCGGAAACAGGATGACCCCGCATCAACCGGCATTTACGCACAGCGCTATAGTCCGGATGGCGCCGCGACAGGAGCGCCAGTCCTTGTGAACAGCACCGTCGCCGGCAGGCAGGATAGTCCGGCAGTCGCGATGAACAGTCGCGGCGACACGGTAATCGCCTGGGACGGCAACGGCGCCGCGGATCGCTCCGGTATTTTCATGGCCGCCTACGTGGCGGCCAATGTTGCGCCATCAGCCAAGCTCGACATCGTTATTACAGACCAGATCACATCGGTGAACAGCACGGCGCCAGGCGTGCTGGCCAACGACATCGATCCGGAAGGTTCGCCACTGGTCGTACAGGGAATCCTCGCAGGCGCGACCGGAGCGCCGGTGGCGGTTACTGCGGCAGGCGTCACGATCACCGGCGCTTATGGGGAGCTGTTCATCAGGAGCGACGGGTCTTACGTTTACACGCCCAATTCGACCACGGCCAGAGGATTGGCAGCCGGGCAGTCGGCTGACGATCTGTTCACTTACGTCATCAGCGATGATAAAAACGCAAGCGCGTCGTCCACGCTTACCTTTGTGGTGCAGGGCGTGAATGACGCGCCGGTGGCGAACGACAACATCTACGTGGTGGACAAGCTCGGTACGCTCAATGTGGCTGCGCGTGGTGTGCTCGCCAACGACGCCGACCCGGACGTGGCGCCGGTGCCGGACGTACTCACTGTCAGCGCGATAAACGACATGTCGAACAAGGTCGGCGCAGCTCTCTATGGTTCGTACGGCACCCTGACGCTGCGCGCCGATGGCAGTTTGCACTATGCGCCGGATCTGCTGAATGTACTCGTGCGCAGCCTGCTGTCCGGCCAACAGCTGGTCGACGCTTTCTCCTACAGTATCTCCGACGGGAACGGCGGTATCGCAAGGGCCATGGTAAAAATTAATATCGTGAGCCCCAATTCGGCGCCGGCCGCAACTGACGACTCGGGATACGTGGTTCAGGAGGATGGCGTGCTCGCTGTCCCAGTCGCCGGAGGTGTGTTGGCGAACGATACGGACCTCGACGGTAACGCGCTCTCCGCAGTGCTGGCAAGTGGTCCGGCACATGGCCGCCTGGTCGTCAACCAGGACGGCTCGTTCGTCTACACGCCGGATCCGCTTTACCACGGCGCGGACAGCTTCACCTATCGGGCCAGCGATGGCTCGCTGAACTCCAGCCTGGCCACTGTCTTGTTGACTGTCACCCACGTCAACCATGCCCCGGTTGTGCAAGACGACGATGCATTCATCATGCAGGACAACGTCCTGTTGGTCTCGGCCGCTAACGGATTGCTGGCCAACGATACCGAACCGGATGCAAGCGATACCCTGGCCATTACCGGCATTCGGGTCGGCAACACGTTCATCCCGGTCGTGGCGGGATCGCCAACCATCATCGTCACCGACTACGGCACCCTTGAGGTCGCCAGCGACGGTAGCTACAGTTACGTATCCGACGGCGCGGCAAGCAAATCGTTGGGCGCCGGTTCCATTTCCAATGACGTATTCACCTACACAGTGAGCGACGGGCAAGGCGGGACGGCCACTGCGGAGTTGGCAATCCGCATTACCGGGAGCAATGATGCTCCTGCGGTCAGCGGAGTCGTCGCGAATCAATCGACTGATGACAAGGCCAGTACCACGCCGTTTTCCAACGTGATCATTGGTGATGTCGACAGCCCGTCACAAACGCTCACGGTCACTATCACGCTCGATTTGCCGGCGAAAGGAATGCTGTCAAATCTGTCCGGTGGTACCTATGATGCAGCTACCGGCGTGTTCAGTTTCACCGGCTCGGCAGTAAAGGTGACCGCTGCGGTGCGCGGTCTGGTTTTTGCGCCGACGGAGAACCGCGTAACGCCCGGCTTGACTGAAACTACTGCCCTTGCGATTACCGTCAATGATGGTATCGCAGCGACGACCGACGTGACGACCACTGTAGTAACCACTTCCATCAATGATGCGCCGGGGATTTCCGGCGCCGTTGCCGTCCAGGCCGTGGCTGACAATGCCGTGTTGAACCCGTTCTCCACCGTCACCTTCGGCGATGCAGATAACCCGTCGCAGCCGCTTACCGTCCGTATTACGATCGATGCGACGGTCAAAGGAAAACTGTCGAACCTGGGCGGCGGCGCCTATGACTACGCCACCGGTACCTATAGTTTCACCGGCTCGGCCGCACAAGCGACCGCTGTGGTGCCGGCCCTTGTTTTTACGCCAACCGAAAACAGGGTTACGCCGGGCTCAAGCGAAACTGCTGCGTTTGCGATTACCGTCAAAGATGGCATCGCCGAAACCGATGTGAGGATCACTGTA
>JAQGMD010000400.1 GCA_028292565.1 Burkholderia sp.
GGAAAGCCTGCGCAGTTCGACCGGATGTCGAGGAGGATGCGTTCAAACCATTTCTTCAGGTGCCCGGCGGGGATGCATGCCAACGCAAGTCCGAGCAGGTCCTCGCTCACAGTTCCCCAAAACACGAAGGGCGACTGGGTGCCGGCTTTTTCAGTGTAGTGCCGCCTGATCGTGACTTTGTACGCGTCCGAGTCCAGCTGCGACAGGCAGGCAGCAAATTCCTGCTCGCGCCGGCGGTGGAAATCCGGGTTGTGCAGGTCAACCGGTCCTGTATGAAACGGATGGAAGAACGCACCCGGCACCGGGGCAAAGACGGCGTCCCAGCACAGCAGGCCAAACAGCGAATTGATCAGCGTATTCTCGACGTAATATATCGGCGCCTTTGCGTGCACGTCCGCCAGGTGTTCGGTAACCACTTGCTCCACATAGAATTGCGTGTCCGGTTGGGGCAATGTGAGGTCGATTCTCACCGGCGGAGCTGCAGGCGTGACAAGAACTTTTGGATGGCCGAGTTTGCGGCGCAGCCGCGGCATTATGCGCAACAGCTGCTGTCTTTCAGCTTCGCTCTCGGGCATTTGCTGCGCAAGGCTGGCTATCTCGAACGCCGTTTCGGTTTGCCCAGAACGCTCCATCACCCGGATCGCGCGCAGCCGTGCGCCTTCGTGACTGCTATCCTGGTAGATCCTCAGCGCATCAGCCAGTTCACCGATCTGTTCATAGTGCTGCGCTATCTGGAATAGCAGTTTCGCGCGCCGGCTTTCGAGCCAGTCATTTCCCTCGATGCGGCAGGAAATTGCATCAAGCACCTCTTCCGGTGGCTCGCCTAGCAGGAACCGTTCGCGGCATTGGTACAGATGCATATAGTCGTCCACATCGCGCCGGGTGCGGAACGCACGCGAATCCGGCGAAAACTTTACCTTTTCAAACTTGAATATGCCGAGCTCGGACAGCACGAATTCCGTCCAGTCCTGATGCAGGTTGCCGAAGAACATCAGGCGCAGCCGGTCGCACAGGGTCGTGATGCGTATCTGATAGACACAGTCGTCCGAAGTCGCGCACCACGCAGCAAAAGGACGGGCCTCAGTAAATTGCGCAAGCAGTGCCTCGTACTGTTCCGGCTTGGTCGCGTTCCTCGGCAGCGCGTTACCGAACACTTCCGACAGCTCGGCCTTTTTCAGCAAGCCAAACAACTGTTCCAGCGTGAGCGCGGGTTCGTCGTCGACCCAGCCGGTTTGCACCAGCGGTTGCGCCGCTTCGCGCGTGCAGCCTATTTCTTCATACTTCAGTTTGCTGGCCCGAAACAGGTCGCCTTTACGCATGACCATCCGTACCAGCAGTGCGCGCGATGCTGCGGGGAGGGTACTGAAGAGCGTGACGAATTCCTGCTCGTCAGGTGTCAGCAGGTCGCTATAGCGTTCCGCGATCCAGTCCAGCACCATTCGGAAGTTATCAAGATAGTAAAAACGGTTTTCGAGTGCCTTGATCATCTTGGCGAGCGTAACCCCTCGGCTGGGCGGAATGAAAAATCAGAGTCTTGATACACGGGCAACATGGGAGTGGGCAAATACGATTCGTTCTGCATTATCCCGAACGACGGAGGTGCGCACAACCTGCGCGGACTTGCTTCGTATATATATGGACGGACCAGCCCCAAGCAAGATGTCGCAATCTGGGTGAAAATGAATGCCCATGCGACAAGAAAACCCGGACACGCCGGGACTGTTGCCAACTTCACTACACACACTGCCATGTACCCACAACTAAGCCTATACATCGACGGAAAATTCATCCAGGCGGAAGACCGGCCGGTGCAGGATGTCATCAATCCATCCACGCTGGAAAAGCTTGGCACCCTGCCGCACGCCACTCGCCGCGACCTGGACGCGGCGCTTGCAGCTGCAGAGCGGGCTTTCAAGACGTGGAAACATACCTCGCCAACCGACCGGTCGGCGATCCTGCGCAAGGTCGCGGAACTGGCGCGCGAACGCGCCAACGACATCGGCCGCAACATCACGCTCGACCAGGGCAAGCCGCTCGGCGAGGCGGTCGGGGAGGTGATGGCGTGCGCCGAACACGCCGAATGGCATGCCGAGGAATGCCGCCGCATCTACGGACGCGTGATCCCGCCCCGCAATCCGAAAGTCCGGCAAATGGTCGTGCGCGAGCCGGTTGGTGTTTGCGCCGCATTCACGCCGTGGAATTTTCCGTTCAACCAGGCGATCCGCAAAATGGTCGCCGCGATCGGCTCCGGTTGCACGCTGATCCTGAAAGGCCCGGAAGATTCTCCGAGTGCCGTCGTCGCACTTGCGCAGTTGTTTCATGATGCCGGTTTGCCGCCGGGCGTGCTCAATATCGTATGGGGCGTGCCTGCCGAAGTATCGAAGTACCTGATCGAATCGCCGATCGTTCGCAAGATTTCTTTCACCGGCTCGGTGCCGGTCGGTAAGCAGTTGTCTGCGTTGGCAGGCCTGCACATGAAACGCACCACCATGGAGCTCGGCGGCCATTCGCCGGTGATCGTGTTTGATGATGCCGATATCGATGAAGCGGCCAAGATCCTGGCCCGCTTCAAAATGCGCAATGCCGGCCAGGTGTGCATCTCGCCGACGCGTTTTTATGTACAGGAGGGCGCTTATGAGCGATTCCTGGACAAGTTTGTCTCAACGCTCGCATCGCTGAAGGTCGGCGATGGACTCGCCGAAGGCGTGCACATGGGCCCGCTGGCTCACGAACGGCGCGTCACCGCAATGGAAAGCTTTGTCGGCGATGCTGTTGAACGCGGCGCGAAGATCGCGCTCGGCGGCCAGCGCATCGGCACCGTGGGCCATTTCTTTTCGCCCACCGTGGTGACCGATTTGCCTGACGACTGCAAACTCATGCTCGAAGAGCCTTTCGGCCCTGTCGCGCCGGTCACGCGCTTCAAAACCATGGAAGAAGCGCTCACACGTGCCAACAGTCTGCCTTTCGGCCTTGCCGCATACGCGTTCACCAATTCGCTGCGTACGGCGCATGCCGTCTCGAACGGTCTGGAAGCGGGGATCATCAATATCAATCACTTTGGCGCGGCGCTGCCTGAGACGCCGTTCGGGGGTATCAAGGATAGCGGCATTGGCAGTGAGGGCGGTACCGAGACGTTCGATGGGTATCTGGTGACGAAGTACATCACGCAGTTGTAATGTTGTAGTGGTTTGTCTGTGGCGCAGCAGGCTTCCCGCGGAGCCACGCGCTGTTCTCGTCCCCTGGCCGGGGGGCTCTCCCGCTTGCGGGAGAGGGGAGTGCGTGCCACGCAACCAATCAGACACATTATTAAACGTCACAACCCTGTGCAACGGGATTCATGCTTGCCACGCGTTTACGCGATTTGGATCACCGCAGCGCGGTCGTTGGGATGGGTTCGAGTTCTTCCGGGCGATGGGGAAAGAAAACCGCGCCGATAAAAACAATCAGTCCGAATGCGGAAAGTATCTTCAACACGGATTCGAATCCGCCTGTCCCCTGATGAAAATACGCGATGAGAGGAACGGAACAGGCGCTGGCGCCGAATGACATCAGGTATCGCACACCATAGGCGCGGCTTCTCCATTTGTCGTTGGTATATCGGGCTACCATGGTGTCGTTGATGGTCACCTGGCCGAAGAGGGCGAACATCATTGCGCACATCAGCACGAGGATCGTCCAGTCGTGCGCGGAAGCCGCAAGGAAAAGACAGGGCGCCTGTAGCGCAGCCAGTGGTAAAAAGACTTTGCGCAATGTGTAGCGGTCAAGCAGGCGGCCGATGATGATCTGCGCCGTCGCCCCGAACAAGTAGACGCATGCGGCGATTACGCCGATGCCGAAAGGCGTGGTGGCGAAGGAGACCAGTCGCTCATCCAGGATCTTCGGAGCGGAAATCGTCGCCGTGTTGAACACGACGCTACCGAATATGGAGCATGCGGCAAGCACTGCGAAGGCGCGGATGACGACCGCGCGCGGCAGGTCGGGCGCCGGTTTCTTCGGACGGTGTACGGTGGTTGAGGCGTTCGGCACCATGACGAGATAGGCGACGCCAATTGCCAACGCCAGCACGCCCGGAACGAAGAATGCCACTCGCCAGCTGAAATACTGTGTGAGCAGCCCCGTGACCAGCGCGGAAAATGCCACTCCCAAATTGCCCCATACGCCATTAATGCCGATATCGCGTCCGATCTTGTCCGTGTGCGCGGTAATCATCGCCGTCCCCACGGGATGATAGATCGAAGCGAACAGTCCGATAAAAGTCAGCCCGACCGCGATATGGACCGGCGTCGCGCTCAGTCCGGTCAGCACCGCGGAAATCCCTATGCCGATAAAAAACACCGCCATCATATTGCGGCGGCTCCATATGTCGCCCAGCCATCCGGCCGGCATCGAACCCGCGCCGAATGCGATGAACCCGCCGAGTGATAGTGCAAGCAATTCACCGTAGGATTTGCCGAAGGCTGCGCCCATGCCCAGCACCGCCGTCGGGAAAATCAGCATCAGCATATGATCGAGGCCGTGTGCCACGTTGATGAACCCGATGATGCGGCGTGTATCCGTCATGACGGTTTCCGTTTTATCCCTGATTTGCCAATAAATGTAGCATGGATATTCGAGTGAGGGCTCAGGCCCATAGTGCGAGTCTTCGCAGGTTGGGATGATAATCCCAACGTTGGGGGTATTCGCAGAAGCCCCCAGTCGTGCAAGCGGCGGAACGTGTGGATTGCATTCCAACCGGCGATCGGGCCATGGTAAATGCTGCCTATAAATTTCGAACTCCTCCACCGATTCATCGTCCATTCACCATGAGCCAGTCCACACCTACCGCACCATGCGAAGAAGCCGCCATCCGGACCACGCCGGCCGATTGCCCGTGCAGCGCGCGCATGCAGCCATGGATCCTGGCGACCACGATACTGGCCTCGGGAATGGTGTTTATCGACGGCACGGTTGTCAACGTGGCGTTGCCGGCATTGCAGAAGGAGTTCAACGCAAGTGCGGCAAGCGTTCAATGGGTGATCGAGTCCTATGCGCTGCTGTTGAGCGCTTTGCTGCTTGTCGGCGGCAGCGCAGGAGACAAATTCGGACGCAGGCGTGTCTTCCTGATTGGCGTGACAGTGTTTGCCCTTTCGTCCGCATGGTGTGGCCTGGCGCGCAGCATTGAGCAATTGATCGTCGCCAGGGCGGTACAGGGGATAGGGGGCGCATTGCTGGTGCCGGGCAGCCTTGCCCTCATCAGTGCATCGTTCCCGGAGAATGTGCGCGGGAAGGCGATTGGAACCTGGTCCGGATATACCGCTATCACCGCCGCGCTGGGTCCGGTGACCGGCGGGTACCTTATCGAGCATTTCTCGTGGCGCTATGCTTTTTTCATCAACATACCGCTCGCGTTGCTGATACTTTTTCTGGCCTTGAGGTATGTGCCGGAGAGCCGTAACGCGCATGCCGTCGAACGTGTCGACTGGCTGGGCGCCGTGCTTGCCAGCGTGGGACTCGGATGCCTGGTGTATGGCTTGATCGAATCCTCGACGCTCGGATGGAATGATGCAAGGGTGATGGGTGCGTTCGCCGCTGCGCCGCTGGCGCTGGCCGCGTTTGTCGTGGTGGAGATGCGGCACCCGTCACCAATGTTGCCGCTCAGGCTGTTCCGTTCCCGCGATTTCACCGGCGCCAATGTATTGACGTTACTGCTTTACGCTGCGCTGGGCGGCACCATGTTCTTTTTGCCGCTCAACCTGATCCAGGTACACGGATACTCGGCAGTCGAGGCGGGCGCGGCACTGCTGCCGCTGATACTCACCATGTTCATCCTCTCGCGCTGGGCTGGTGGATTGGTCGATCGGTATGGCGCAAAACTTCCGCTGGTGGTCGGTCCCGCGATCGCTGCGTTCGGATTCGCATTACTCGCGATCCCTGGGACTGGGGGAAGCTACTGGGCCACCTTCTTCCCCGCTGTAATGGTGCTGGGTCTGGGCATGTCGGTGAGCGTTGCGCCCTTGACGACTACGGTGATGAATGCGCTGGACAGCAGCCTGGCGGGAGCGGCTTCCGGCGTCAACAATGCGGTTTCGCGCGCGGCCGGATTGATGGCGATCGCGGTCCTCGGCATTGTGATGCACCATGCTTTCAGTTATGCGCTCAACGAAAGAACTGCAGCACTTTCGCCATCGGTACGAGAGCAGGTCGCTGCGCAGCGAAGCAAGCTGGCGGCGATCGAGGTTCCTCCGGAGGCAAGCGAAGCCGAACAAAGGGAGATCCACGCCGCTGTCAGCGCCTCGTTTGTCCACGGCTTTCGTTGGGTGATGCTTATCGCCGCGTCGCTTGCACTCGCCAGTTCACTGAGTGCTTCACTGATGATCGGCAGTCGCGCCGAAAACAGGCAATAATCGATACCTTGAATTTGGGTGGTGCCGATCTTATCCGGCGCCTGATTTGAACTGAACCGGAGTGAACTACAGTGGCAATCACACTTTACGCATGGAATACACCGAACGGACGCAAGATCAGCGTGGCATTGGAAGAGATGGGGCTTCCTTACACCGTCAGCCCGGTCAACATCTCACAAGGCCAGCAACATGAACCGGCCTTCCTGAGTATCAGTCCGAATAACCGGATCCCTGCGATTATCGATAGCGAGGGACCGGACGGAAAGCCGATCAGCGTTTTCGAATCGGGCGCGATTCTTCTTTATCTCGCCGAGAAGACCGGAAAATTCATTCCCGCCGATGCACGCGGTCGGGTTGCGGTGCACGAGTGGCTGATGTGGCAGATGGGCGGCTTCGGTCCGATGCCGGGGCAGGTGCACCATTTCCTTGGCTTGAAAAATGAAGACGATCAGCGCTATGGGCTAAAGCGGTACTCGGACGAGACGCGCCGTCTCTATGGCGTTCTTGACCGGCGGCTGGCAGAGGTCGAATACGTGGCAGGGGAATTGTCGGTTGCGGACTTCGCCATTTTCGGATGGGCGTGGCGGCATGAGCGGCATAAGGTGAGCTTGAGTGACTATCCTGGCGTTAGTCGGTGGTATCAGGCGCTGCTCGCGAGGCCGGGTGTGCAAAGGGGGTTGGACGTGAAGCTGGATTGAACTTTTCGGGGGCGGTCTATTGCAGGGAAGGAGCACAGCGCGTAGCTCCGCGGTACGCTGGAGCACGCGACGAGTTTACTCAATTGTCTCCGGAGAATTTGACGCGGGCGCCCTTCGAACTCGGGTGCAGGCCCTCGCCCCCAAGCATGATGCCTGCCTTCACCAGCTCTTCGTTGTAGCTGCCCATTGCCGCGAGCAGATGTTCATCGGGCATCACGCCGGCCTCTGTGTTCCTGTCGGCTTTAACGAGAAACATGAATCGCATTGTTGTCACTCCTTTGGGTTCGGAACTGTGGAAAGTCGCTGGGTTTGTTGACTGTTTTTCAGTTAGTTTAGTGCCTTACTTGCATAATGCAAGTGTGCTAATGTGGGCCACATGAAGCGTGCAGAAAACAAATCGCATTGCCCGGTCAACTTCGCGCTCGAGACGTTCGGCGACGCATGGTCTTTGCTGATTGTGCGGGACATCGTGTTCTGGGGAAAAAAAACTTACGGTGAGTTTCTTGAATCGGGCGAGGGCATTGCCACCAATGTTCTTGCTGCGCGTCTTGCGCATCTCGAGAAGAAAGGCATCCTCGCCAGAGGGCCGCATGAAAGCGACAGGCGTAAGGAGGTCTACACGCTTACGGAGAAGGGGCTGGGATTGATACCTGTGCTGCTGGAGATGTCTGGCTGGAGCGCGCGGCACGATCCGGAGACGACTGCGCCTCAACAATTCGTGGCAGCGGTGTATGCGGATAGGGAAACGATGTTTAAGCGGCTTGTGGAAACGGTGAGGAATGGCGGATCGGTGTTTGGGGGAGAGCACCGTATCGAAAAGCGCTGATTTCCCCGATCCAGGGCAATTCCCATTTTGCGTCCGCTATCGCCAACGCGCGGTACCGGTCCAATCTCATTCACCATCCGACGCAGATGCGGTCGAACCCGTGCGCCATATAGCTAGAATGCCAAAATCTCTTTCACTATCGGCTGGTCCCGAATGCCAAGAGATTTCAATCACTCAATAGTCGGGTTATTACATTGCTTGTAATTTTCTCAACGCGGCAGTCCTGCCCGCTCGCGAGGACCTGCGCCCAATCAGTTGATGCGGTGGTGAAAACCGTCCCATTGCGCGAAAAGATTCCCATCGTAGCTGCGTGAATGCCGCCGCGGGCGGGATACGCCTCACGCGCAGGCAGTTCCTGCCAGTGCGAGTCCAGAAGCCCGACGGCGAGTGTTAAAAATTTCTTCGGTGTTCCGAAGTGGCGGGCATCAGCAGACAAGGTGGCGGTCGCTTCGTCGAACCCGGCAAGAGGCGCACCGTCACACTCGTACCCCGGCAGCGGAGGCGATGTGTCATTCCCGAAGGCGTCCCCGCACTGCAGTCCGGTGCCCTCGAACAGCCAGTGCTCCGGTTGCTGCACCACATACCCCGAGGTGCGTCGAGGTCCGTCCCACCAGCCGCCTCCATGCCGGTAGCTCACACCGGTCAACGAATCTTCGGGCCGCTTTGGCCACCACTGGTCGAGTGCGCCGTGCGGCCCGCCCTGGTGGCATACCATCGCGGTCCCTTCGTCCACCACGTGTATCCGCCACCAGCACAGGTTCGCGCCGAAGAAGGCGACGTTGCCGCCGCCCGAGATGTAGTCTTCCACATGGTCGCGCATCGCCTCACTCCAGTACTCGTCATGGCCGACACTCAGCAGAAGACGATATCGGCTGCACAGGCGTGGATCCTTGTGGATGTCGAAGTCGGTGCAGAATTCGGGCGCGTAGCCATTGCGCAGCAGCCACCGGATGAAAGGCGCGTCCCAGTGGGCGAAGGTCTGGCGAGGCGAACGTGTGTCGTAGTGATCGATGGCGCCGTGCGTGGCGCCACCGATCCCGCCGCCCGGACGGCGTAGCGATAC
>JAQGMD010000418.1 GCA_028292565.1 Burkholderia sp.
TGCATGCGGTAGTACATCACGACGATGCAGAGGATCATTGCGCCGGACACAAAGCCGTGCGAGATCATCTGGACGATACCGCCCTGCACTTCCATATCATTAAACATGAATAAGCCGAGCGTCACGAAACCCATGTGGGCAACCGACGAGTAGGCAACCAGTTTTTTCATGTCGGTCTGCACCAATGCGACCAGGCCAACATAAATCACGGCGATCAGGGACAGGACGATCATGAATCCGGCCAACGAATGACTCGCATCCGGTGCGATCGGCAGCGAGAACCGCAGAAAGCCGTATGCACCCAGTTTCAGCATGATTGCGGCCAGCACCACCGAACCGCCGGTCGGCGCTTCTACGTGCGCATCCGGCAGCCAGGTATGCACCGGCCACATCGGCACCTTCACCGCGAAAGCCATCAGGAACGCCAGGAAGATCGGGATCTGCGCATTCAGCGGCAGCGGCAGCTTATGCCAGGCCAGGATATCAAAGCTGCCGCCCGACTTGAAGTACAGGTACAGGATCGCGACCAGCGTCAGCAAGGAACCGAGCAAGGTGTACAGGAAGAACTTGACCGCAGCGTAGACGCGGTTCGCACCGCCCCATACACCGATGATGATGAACATCGGAATCAGCGTCGATTCGAAGAACACGTAGAACAACATGCCGTCGAGCGCGCAGAACACGCCGATCATCAGGCCTGACAAAATCAGGAAAGAGCCCATGTATTGGGCAACGCGCTTTTCAATTACTTCCCATCCGGCGATTACCACGATGACTGTGATGAACGCGGTCAGCAGCACGAACCATAGCGAAATGCCGTCCACACCCAGGAAATAATTGATGTTGAAGCGGTCGATCCAGGCCGCCTTCTCGACGAACTGCATGCCGTGCGCTGAGTTATCGAAACCACTCAGCAGCGGCAAGGTGACGAGAAAACTGACGACGGAACCGACCAGTGCGAGGCTGCGTGACAGTCCGGGATTCTCGTCGCGGCCGACCGCGAGAACCAACATGCCGAACAGGATCGGCAACCAGATCGAGAGGCTCAGGAGAGGAAAAGTTGACTGCATCATGGTTATAGTTTGTTTTGCTTCGCCAACTTATTTGGCAAACGACGGGAACGGCATGAAATAAACCAGGAAACCCAAAACACCGAGAATCATCACAAATGCGTAGTGATAGATGTATCCCGACTGGGCCTGACGGATCACGGTCGAGAACCACCCGACGAGTTTCGCACTACCGTTGACGACCAGGCCGTCAATCAGGGTCCGGTCGCCAACCTTCCACAGGCCGTTGCCGAGTACGCGCGCGCCACCGGCGAACACAGCCTGGTTAATCGCGTCCATGTAGTACTTGTTCTCCAGCAGCGTATGGATCGCGCGGAATTTGGCGTAGAACCATGCCGGCACGCGCGGATTCACCATGTAGCAATAGTATGCGGAGACTACACCGGCCAGCGCCAGCCAGAACGGTGCCGTAGTGAGCCCATGCAGGGCCATCGCCGTCGCGCCGTGAAACGCGCTGGTCAGTTCTGTCATCGCCGGATGCTTATCGCTGACAAAAATGGCGTCCTTGAAGAAATCTCCGTGCAGCATCGGTCCGATAGTCAGGAAACCGATCAGCACAGAAGGAATCGCCAGCAGGATCAGCGGCAGTGTGACAACCCAGGGCGCCTCGTGCGGTTTTTCACCCGGCGCCAGGCCATGGTGCGCTTCATCGCTGTGTTCATCATGGCTATGATCCTGATGCTCGCCGGGATGCGGCTTGCCGAAACGCTCTTCACCGTGGAATACCAGGAAGTACATGCGGAACGAGTAGAAGGCAGTCACGAACACGCCGGCCAGCACCGCGAAGTTGGCAAAGCCGGCGCCGGGAATGTGCGTCGCATGCACAGCTTCAATAATGCTGTCCTTCGAATAGAAGCCCGAGAAGAACGGCGTACCGATCAGGGCCAGCGAACCGATCAGGGAGGTAATCCAGGTGATCGGCATGTACTTGCGCAGACCACCCATGTTGCGGATGTCCTGGTCGTGGTGCATGCCGATGATGACCGCGCCCGCCGCAAGGAACAGCAACGCTTTGAAGAACGCGTGGGTCATCAGGTGGAATACACCGATCGAATAAGCCGATGCACCCAACGCGACGGTCATATAGCCGAGCTGCGACAGCGTGGAATAAGCGACAACCCGCTTGATATCGTTCTGGATGATGCCGAGGAAGCCCATGAACAGCGCGGTGATCGAACCGATGACCAGCACGAAAGACAATGCGGTGTCGCTCAGTTCAAACAACGGGGACATGCGGGCGACCATGAAGATCCCTGCGGTGACCATGGTTGCCGCGTGAATCAGCGCGGAAATCGGTGTCGGGCCTTCCATCGAATCCGGCAGCCAGACGTGCAGCGGGAATTGCGCGGATTTGCCCATGGCGCCGATGAACAGGCAGATACAGGCGACCGTCAGCAATTGCCAGTCAGTGCCCGGCAAGGTCAGCTGGGCGAGCTGTTCTTTCTTCGCAAACACGTCGGCGTAGTTCATCGAGCCGGCGTAGGCCAGCAACAAGCCGATGCCGAGGATAAAGCCGAAGTCGCCCACGCGGTTGACCAGGAAGGCTTTCATGTTCGCGAATATCGCGGTCGGCCGCGTGTACCAGAAACCGATCAGCAGGTAGGAGACAAGGCCGACCGCTTCCCAACCGAAGAACAGTTGCAGGAAGTTGTTGCCCATCACCAGCATCAGCATCGAAAAGGTGAACAGCGAAATGTAGGAGAAGAAGCGGTTGTAACCGTCGTCCTCCGCCATGTAGCCGATTGTGTAGATATGCACCATCAACGACACGAAGGTCACCACGCACATCATCATCGCGGTCAGGCTGTCGATCAGGAAGCCGATTTCGAAGTTGACGTCGCCGACAGTCATCCAGCGATAGACGGTACCGTTAAAGGTAGCGCCATCCATGACCGCGAACAGGGTCTGGATCGAAATAATGAACGCGATCAGCACGCCCAGTATCGTTACCGTGGTTGTTGTCGCGCGACCGACCTTGTTGCCGAAGAACTTCGTACCTAACAGGCCCGCAATTGCTGCGCCTGCGAGCGGTGCCAATGGCACCGCGAGTAGAAGGTTGGGGTTGAGTTGACCCGCCATAGCCTGCCCTTACGATGTTTTTGTAATTAACCTTTGAGACTGTCGAGGTCTTCCACATTGATGGTGTCCAGATTACGGAACAGCACCACCAGGATGGCAAGACCAATCGCGGATTCCGCGGCAGCCACAGTAAGGATGAAGAAAACGAAAACCTGTCCCGCCGCATCTCCCAGGTAATGGGAGAAGGCGATGAAATTCATGTTCACCGCCAACAGCATCAGCTCAATCGCCATCAGCAACACGATGATGTTCTTGCGATTGAGGAAAATGCCGACGATGGAGATCGAAAACAGGATTGCGCCCAGGATCAGAAAGTGTGCAAGCGATAAAACCATGATGTGCCCTGCCCTATTGTTTTTCTGCTGCCGCAGATGCGGGTTGCGCATTACCGCCGGCATCGCCATTACCGCCGTTGCCATTGGCACGCACGGATTCGGACTTCATGCTGACGATGCGAATACGGTCGTTGCGCTTGACCTTGACCGCGTCCGAGGGACTGAAGTACTTGGTATCCTTGCGGCGGCGCATCGTCAGTGCAACCGCGGCCACGATCGCCACCAGCAGGATCACCGCGGCAATCTCGAATGCATACACGTATTCGGTAAAGATCAGCTTGCCCAATTCCTTGGTGTCGCCGATGTTTGCCGCGGCTGCCGGCACCTGCGGCTCGATAGTCCAGAAGCCATGAAGCAGCACAGCGGACATTTCAAGCACGATGACCACGCCCACCGTCGCGGCCAGCGGGAAATATCCCCAGAAGTTTTCCCGCATCTTGTCTATGTTGATATCCAACATCATGACCACGAACAGGAATAGCACCATCACGGCGCCTACGTATACGAGCACCAGCACGATGGCCAGGAATTCGGCCTTCAACAGAAGCCAGATCCCGGCAGCGGAGAAGAACGACAGCACAAGGAACAGCGCGGCATGCACTGGATTGCGGTCTGTGATGACGCGGGTCGCGGCGAAAATCAGGATCGCCGAGAACGCGTAGAACAAAGCAGTTTTAAATTCCATAATGAATCCAAAGAGTCGGCCGCAGGATAGCTTGCCTCCCGCCAGCGAGACTTACCAAACACACGATCGGTTAACGATAGGCCGCATCAGCTGCGCGAGCGGCAGCAATGTCTTTTTCGTAACGGTCACCCACGGCCAGCAGCATCTCTTTGGTGTAGTAGAGATCGCCACGTTTTTCGCCGTGATATTCGAGAATATTGGTTTCGACGATCGAATCGACCGGGCAGGATTCTTCGCAGAATCCACAGAATATGCACTTGGTCAGATCGATGTCATAGCGAGTGGTGCGGCGGGTGCCGTCGTCACGCTGCTCGGATTCGATGGTAATCGCCAACGCCGGGCAGACAGCCTCACATAGTTTGCACGCGATGCAACGCTCTTCCCCGTTCGGGTAGCGGCGCAATGCATGCAGGCCGCGAAAGCGTGGCGACTGCGGGGTTTTCTCCTCAGGGAACTGAACCGTGATCTTGCGGGCGAACATATACCGCCCGGTCAGCGCCAGGCCCTTGAGCAACTCTCGGAGCATCAAGCTACCGAAGAAATCTTTAATGGCTTCCATGAGCTATCAGCCTCTTCTCTTACTTCCAAATATTCCAGGGTGACATGATCCAGACGGCGACGATGACCAGATATGCCAGCGTTAGCGGGATGAATACCTTCCAGCCTAGGCGCATGATCTGGTCATAGCGATAGCGCGGGAACGAGGCGCGCGCCCAGATGAACAATGACACGACAAAAAACGTTTTGATGCCCAACCAGATCCAGCCCGGGATGAAGTCGAGGAAAGCAACCGGGGCTGCCCATCCACCGAGGAACATCAGCGATGCCAGGCAGGAGATCAAAATCATGTTGGCGTTTTCTGCCAGGAAGTACTTCGCTATCTACTTGCCCGTTTATTACACAATGTGACCGGCTACGATCTCGGACTCGCCCTCCACCTCGTCGACCG
>JAQGMD010000028.1 GCA_028292565.1 Burkholderia sp.
TTGCGTACGCGATAAAAAAACCAATTAAGGAGACAGCAATGACCGTGATTGCGAGCCTCGGTTTTTTGCTGACGCTGATGTTAAATGAAGTCGAGTCGTGGATATTGCCCTGGAAGCAGGAGCGGTAAGCAGGAGAGGTAAATAGCCAGGACCACAGAATACTAAAGGAGACCACCATGAACAAACCAACCAGACACCTATTCGCCGCAAGCATGATGGCGGCCTTCGCTTCCTCTGCATCAGCCCAGGGCGCCGGCCCGATCAAGATCGGCGTCGTCACACCGCTGTCCGGCACCTATGCCAGCATCGGCCAGCAAGTCAAATGGGGCGTTGAACTCGCCACCAGGGAAATCAACGATGCCGGCGGCATCATGGGCCGCAAGATCGAGTTGCTGTTCGAAGACGAGGAAGCCAATCCGGCGGTGGCAACGCAAAAAGCGGAAAAGATGTTCCAGTCCGCGAAAGTGGATTTCCTGACCGGCACAGTTAACTCCGGGTCGACGCTCGCGGTCGGACAGGTCGCCGAACGTAACAACCGGCTGATAGCGACCACCGTATCTTTTTCCGACGCCATCACCGGCGATAAATGTTCGCCCAATGTGTTCCGCGTGAATGCCAAGGCCGGCCAGCAATCCGCCGCGCTGGCCGAGTGGCTGGCGAAGGAAAAGCCGAATGCGAACGTGTTCTTCCTCGGCCCTGATTACGAGATGGGCCGCAGCACTGTCGCAGCATTCAAGTCGGCGGCGGAAAAGAAAGGCGCGAAAAATGTCGGTGAAGTGTTCGCCCCGCTCGACAACAAGGATTATTCGCCGTTCTTCGGACAGGTGCGCGCGGCGAAGCCGACGGTGTTGTACACCTCGGTCGCCGGTAACGATACGGTCCGCTTGTTTACCCAGATGAGCGAGTACGGCATGCTGAAAAACCTTACGGTGCTTGGCGCATCCGGCACGGTCACATCGCAGAACATGGGCGCGATCGGCAAGGCGGTGGAAGGGTTCGTCACCGGTGTCGGTTATGCGATCGACTCCGACACTGCGGAAAACAAGAAATTCGTCTCCGCGTTCCAGGCCATGCACAAAGCGCCGCCCGACCTGTATGGCGCCGATTCCTATGGCGTGATGTTCTTCTACAAGGCCGCAGTGGAAAAGGCCGCATCGACCGAGACCGACAAGGTCCGGCAGGCCATGCGCGGGCTCGAGTGGTCTACGCCGCAGGGCAAGAAGCACATGCGCGCGGGGGATCATCAGGCGGTGCAAGATATGTTTGCGGTGCGGATGACGGATGGGAAGTTCAAGGTGGTGAGCAAGGTGCCGGGGGAGGCCGCGATTGGGCCGGATACTTGTACCAAATTTTAACCAGCCAGATATTCCGGTTGAACCGCAACACTGTCATCGCCGCGAAGGCGGGGATCCAGAGATGCACCGACGGCGCCAATTAGTAGGAATAAGTGGAGCGCATTTCCGCCGTATGCTTTAAATCCGGGGGCGTTCCGCATACTGTTTACTTTACAAACCGGGTGCCAAGAAAGACCACATACGGCGGATTGCGCTACGCTTTTCCGCCCTACGAGTGAGTAATTCTCGTTCCGCAAGCGGGACAGTGACAACCCCGTCAGCCGTACAAAAACAGGAGACTGAATGAATGCATTGCTGGACTGGTTGCAGTTCGTGTTGTTGCCACAAATGTTCAACGGGTTGTCCATCGGGGTCGCGGTAATCCTGATGGCGCTCGGTCTGACTATCATCTTCGGCCTGCTCGACGTGATCAACATGGCGCACGGCGAGTTTTATGCGATGGGCGCCTATGTCGGACTGACGCTCGCAGCGATGGGCATCAGTTTCTGGCTGCTGCTGGTCATCGTTCCCCTATTGATGGCGGTGCTCGGCTACGCGGTCGAGCGATCGCTGATCCAACGCGTATTCCATAACAGGGACCGCCACATCCTGACCCTGTTGCTGACTTTCGGCCTCGCCATCGTCCTCGAGGATGTGTACAAACTGATCTACGGACCGCAATCAATCAAGCCGGAAACGCCGATTGAAGGTGCAGCCGAAGTGCTCGGAATGTTCCTCCCGAAATACCGGTTGTTCCTGATCGCCTTTGGCGCGGCGATCATCATTGCGGTATGGCTGGTCGTGTATCGCACCCGGCTGGGCGCAATGGTGCGCGCGGCGGCATTCGACAAGAACATGTCGTCCTCGCTCGGCGTGCCCGTCACGCGCGTGTACGCAGGCACGTTCGCTTTCGGCGTCGCGCTGGCAGGATTGTCGGGCGTCCTGCTCGCGCCGCTTTACTCGATGTTCCCCACCATGGGTAAGGACTTCGTCCTGATGGCCTTCAGCGTGGTCATCGTCGGCGGGCTCGGCAGCATCAAGGGAGCAGTGCTCGCCGGTCTGCTCCTGACGCAGATTCAAACTATCTCCAGCCTGTACATCTCGCCGTCGTGGACTGACCCGCTGGTGTTCGGGATCATGGTAGTGGTGCTGATGATCCGGCCGCAAGGCATGTTCGGGAGGCTGGGACATGCATGACACCGCGATTGCGCCGAACATCGGCGCCAGGGTCCGGGCGGCGGTGCAAGAGCGCGAATCGGCCGCGCGCAGGGCTTCGCGCTATCTTGCCCTCCTCTTCGTTGTGCTGGCACTGGCGTTCGCTGTTGCCGCTGCGGCCACCGGCGATACCTTCTTCTTCCGGCTGGCCACCGAGGCGTTGATCTATGGCGGATTCGCGATCAGCGTCGACCTGCTGCTCGGCTTTACCGGTTTGCTTTCGCTCGGCCAGGCATTGTTCTTCGGACTGGGCGCCTATGTATCGGGTCTGATCCTGAAGGAAGTCGCGCCATCGTTCTGGCTCGCGATGGGAGCGGTACTGGTGGCCGCCACAGTCACCGGAACCGTAGCCGGCATCATCGCCATACGAGCACGCGGCGTCTATTTCGCGTTGATCACCTTCGGACTGGCCGAAGTGCTGGCAAAGATCGTCTACAACACACGCGAGATCGGCGGCTCGGACGGCATCATCGGCATCCCGGTGGTAAAGGCGAACTTTTTATTTTTCACCATCGATACTGGCCATGCGCTGTCTTTTTTCCTGCTGGTGCTGGCGCTGGTCATCGGCCTCTACTTCGCGCTCGCGTGGCTCCTTGATACGCCGTTCGGCCGGCTGATCGCTGCGGTCCGGGTGAATGAATCCCGAGTGCAGTTCCTCGGCTTCGATCCTCGTCGTTACAAGCTGCTCTCTTTCATCCTCGCGGCCAACATCGCGGCGCTGTCGGGCGCGCTGTATCCGATGCTGCGCGGATTCGTTTCACCGGAATTGCTGTACTTCAGCGCATCGGGCAATGCGGTCATCACCGTCATCATTGGTGGGGTCGGCACGCTGCTCGGCCCGCTATACGGGAGCATTATCCTGGTCGGCCTCAAATCGGTGATCGGCACCTACACAGAACATCACCTGATCGTGATCGGCATGCTGTTCATGGTGTCGGTGATCTTCTTTCCGAAAGGGCTGATCGGCTACCTGCATCCGCGCCTGACTGCGTGGCTGTCACGCCCAAAGGAGCGGCCATGAGCGAGATACTGGTTGCGAGCGGGCTGACGGTCAGGTTCGGCAGCCTGGTGGCGGTCAACGATGTGAGCTTCTCGGCACGGCGCGGACAGATCACATCGGTCATCGGGCCTAACGGCGCGGGCAAGAGTACGCTGTTCAACTTGATAAGCGGCGCGATCAGGCCGTCCGGCGGCAACGTGCGCTTCGACGGCGAGGACGTCACTGCCCTGCCTCCGCATGCACTGCTGAACAAGGGACTGTCGCGCTCCTTCCAGATCACCAACCTCTTCGCCGAACTGTCCGTCTATGAAAACCTGCGGCTGGCCGCACAGGCCGTGGAGCCGCGCAGCCTGTTGCCCCTGCCGGTCAAGCGCAGCGCGAATGCGCTGCGCCGCGCCGATGAACTGATCGAGTGCTTCTCCCTCGCGGGCAGGGCGCATGAACTTGCGGGCTACCTGTCGCATGGCGAACAGCGTCGTCTGGAGATCGCGGTCGCGCTGGCCTCGCGTCCAAAGATGCTGCTATTGGATGAGCCTACGCAGGGCATGTCGCATGCAGACACCGAAGAAACCGGCGAGATGATCAAGCAACTGGCCGGCGATGTGTCTATCCTGTTGGTCGAACATGATGTCGGCCTGGTGATGAAACTATCCGATCATGTGGTGGTGATGAGCCAGGGCGCCAGGCTGGCCGAAGGCACGCCGCTCGAAGTGCGTGCCAATCCGGCGGTGCAGGCGGCCTATTTCGGGGCGGAGGCGAAACATGCTTGAACTGAACGACGTCCATACCCATTACGGACTGAGCCATGTGCTTCAAGGTGTCACGCTGTCGGTCGGCGCCGGCGAAGTGGTCGGCCTGTTCGGCCGCAACGGCGTGGGCAAGACCACCGTGATGAAAACCGTCGCCGGGTGGGTCCGCCCGTCGCACGGGACGGTCCGCTTTTCCGGCGCCGAACTGGGCGGCCTGTCTTCCGACAAAATTTGCCGGCTGGGCCTCGGCTTCGTGCCGGAGGACCGTCGCATCTTTCCCGGCCTGACGGTTGAAGAAAACCTGAAGCTCGGATTCCTGCAATGCCCGGACCGCCCGGCTGCAGAGTCGAAACGCGTCCTCGGCCATAGTTACGAACGCTTTCCGCGCCTGCAGGAACGGCGTGGCCAGCTCGGCACCACACTTTCAGGCGGCGAGCAGCAGATGCTGGCCATCGCCCGGGTGCTGGTCGGCGCGCCGAAATTCTTGTTGATTGACGAACCTACGGAGGGATTGGCGCCGATGATCGTTGAGGAGATCTTTTCGATTATCGAAGGGCTGCGCGATTCCGGGATTCCGATTTTGTTGGTTGAGCAGAATGTGCGGCGTGCGCTGGAGGTGACGGACAGGTTCTATGCGCTGGAACGCGGGCAAGTAATTTTGCAGGGGAATGCGAAGTCGGCGGGGGACCGGGAGGCCTTGATGCGGGCGATTTCGGTATAAATGCAGGTCGCCGATGACATAGGTTGGGATGCAATTGGCGCGCGCGCCGCAGATCCCAACCTGCGTTCTACCGGACCACGGGCCTCTCCCGCTCATCCGCGCCGTCCTGATACAAATCCACCACGCGCCGATACTGACTCGGCACTATCCCAAGGTGCTGCTGGAAAAACCGCGTGAAATGACTTTGGGCGCTAAATCCAAGGCTCTCCGAAATACTGCAGAGCGACTGATTAGTCTCCGCCAAACCATGAATCGCCACTTCCATGCGCAGCACGTTGGCATACACATGCGGCGTCAACTCCGTGCACTGCTGGAACAACTTGAAGAAATGCGCACGTGACAGGCATGCCTCGCGCGCAAGGCGATCGATATCGAGTTCGGTGCCGACATTGGCCCGCATGAACATGACCGCACGGCGTATCCGGCGATCATGGACCGGCGGTTGGCGCACGCCCGTCCCGATGCGGATGCTGCGCCATTCGGAAAACGCGTCGATCACCGACATCATCAGGTTCGACAGCGTCGTCTCCAGCTCCAGCTCGCCGGGTTGCTCCCCGCAAAACATCTGCATCGCCAGCGCATCGGTCTGGCGCCGTATCACTTTCGTAATCCGCACGCAAGGCTGCTGGAAAAAACCCGGATGACCGCTGGAAGTGAGCTTGTTTTCAATCTCCGACAGCCAGGCCGGTTCGATATACAGCGCAAGTATCACCGTGCGCGGAGCATCGGGATTCTGGTGGGCATAGGAATGCGGCTCCCAGCTGTTGACCAGCACCGCGGTTTCATCGGTGAGCGGCTGCAGCTTGTCGCGCACAGAAAAAAAGGTATCGGCGCCGCGCGCCTTGAGCAGCACATGGCATTGCGAGTGCGCATGCGTGACTAATGGACAATTCATGTCCAGCAACGCTACCCTGCCGAACTTCCCCTGAAAGATGCGTATTGCGGTCGACATATCAGTTCCCGTGACGAGTACAAGGTAGCCGCGTGTTCCGGTGCCATGTTTCGGTGCCTATATTAAGCCATTACGACTGTTTATGTTGTCTGGTGGCTTGACCAAAAGTAGCGTGTTTCTATCGAGTAATGCTCTATTCAGTTTCCGGCCACTTTGTCCGCTTCCCGCCCGGCGCGGATCAGCCAGAGGTTACGCACGTAAATGAATATGCCGAGCAACTGGCCGACTATGAACACCGGATCCTTGCGATGTACCGAGTACACCAGCAAAGTAACGCCACCCACGATACTGAAGTACCAGAACGCCAGCGGCACCACACTCCTGCGCAGGCGTTCGCTCTGGATCCACTGGATGACGAAGCGCATCATGAATAACGCCTGCCCAGCGAATCCGACCAAAAGCCACCACGTGTCCTGTTCCATCCGTCCCTCCGATTTATGTTTGGGCCGAACGCCGGCGCGGCAACATCAGGTACATCTCTCGCCCGCCCCAGACCAGGCAAACGACGGCCAACAGCCTTTGCAGCAGCATGGCGGACGGGTATCCCATATGATGGCTTACCAACAGCGACGCTGCGACACCGATCAACACAAGCCCGGCGCTGAATCCGGCGATGCCCGAGGTCTTCCATCCGCAGCGATCTGACAGCCATAACCCTATGCAAGCGGCCAGCCATCCGCCTGCAACACCGCCGAGCACATCAATCGGCCAATGCACACCGGTCATGATTCTCGATAAGCTGACCACGATGGCTAGCGCCAGCAGCACCAACCGCAACAGAAGCTTCCCAGGCAGGCTGACGATCCAGATACCGGTAAGCGCTGCAATGGAGGCGGCATGCCCCGACGGGAAGGAGCCCGCGCGAAATGCCGGACCCGAATGAAAAAACTGGTCCGGCGAAAAGACCGCCAGCGGACGCGGAACGTTGATCCAGTTCTTCAAGGCCTGCACCCAGAACGCAGTGATCACGGCCGCAAACAACGCTGCCCAGAACCGCCTCGGATAGCGTCTGATAAACGGCAAAACCAGCGCCGTCGCCACAGCGCCATCGCCCAGGATCGTCAGGTTGGCCCAGCAATCGTCGCCGAGGAGTTGGCCGAGATGATTCAGGGCCAGGAACAGGCTCTCGTTACCGTTGGTAATGTAAATGACGACGATGAGGAGCAGCGCAATCAACGGCGGTCCCCATGCCCAGGGCGTGCTCAATGATGGATTTCGCGGCACTGGAGTCACTCCGGCGAAAGGCGTCTCACCAGGGCAATGCCACCCTTGCGGTAGACCACTTCCACGAGACCAAGCTGAGCCAGTGCATCAACCCGGGTGAACACAAGCTCTCCGGCATTCGGCAAACCATCACGCACAGGGATACCCCCCAGATAAACGCTAAAGCTCGGCATATTGATTTCCCACGCATGCACTGGCTCGCCGGTTGCTTTTGCGATAGCTGCAGCCTCTTTCACCGGCCTCTGTTGCAACGCGCCCATGGCTGGCAGCAGCAGTACGACCAGCGCAACTGAGCAGAGGAACCCGGTCGCAAGAAGTCGCTGCCACACGGTGATTCGCATCAAAACGAGGATTGCCGACACCGTCAGCAACACCGAAGATGCCAGGTAGTACGGAGTGCCGAACACACCCTGCTGCGTCAGCATTTCGCGGAAATAGGGATCGCTTACCCAGGGGCCGCCGAAACGCAGCAATGCGGGAAACGCCAGGACGATCGCCAACAGGAGTAACGGAGGAGCAAAAGCAAGCCAGCGAGAACGCAGCCGGTCGCGCTGCATTGCCATCAGTATGAACAGAGGGGTAAGGCCATATAGCAGGTAATGCGGGAGCTTTGTGCGCGCAAGCGAAAAGAAAACCAGCACGAACAGGAACCAGGTCCAGAGGAAACGGGTAAGCGGCTGCCGGCCCATAGTGCGCACAGTGGGCAAGATGCGCAGGAAAAGTCCGCTGTACGGCAACAGCAGTAGCAGCGCTGCAAACGCGTAGTAGAACAGACCGCCGCTGTGTCCTTGCAGCGGACTCTGAAAGCGCTCAATGTTATGGCGCAGCAAAAAACCGTTGATGAATGCGTTCCCCTGCCGTTGATACTCGAGCAGGTACCACGGACCCGCAATCCCCACCAGGATGGCCCAACCGATCGGGTCGGCCACGGCGCGCCACCATAAGAGCGATTTCCCCTCAAGAAAAAACACAATGCCGCTCACCGCGAACGGTATCAGCACCGCGATCGGCCCCTTGGTCAAGAGTCCGAGGCCTATCCAGAGGTATGTGCGGTAGACGTATTTCCGCTTCGGCCGGCCCATGTACCGATAAATGTCGAACATGGCCAATACGAGGAACAGGTTCAACAGCGCGTCCGCGGTCGCGGACCTGCCGATGATGCAAACCCCAAGGCTGCTTGCCGCGATAAGGGCAGCGACAAAGCCGGTAACGCGACTTGCCTGCTGTCTGGTGAACACCAGCATCGCTGTTATCCAGCCGACAGCCGCCAGCGCCGACGGAAAGCGAAACGCAAATTCATTGACACCGAACAGCGTGACCGAAATCGCTTGCAACCAATACACGAGGATCGGTTTGTCGAACCGCAGCCTGCCATTAAGATAAGTCGTCACA
>JAQGMD010000218.1 GCA_028292565.1 Burkholderia sp.
GATGACAACCGCGGCTGTCATCCATTTCTGCTGATTGCTCCCCCCTCCCTCTCCCTTGAGCTTTCATTCTGTCACGCACTTGCTGAAAGCTCAGTAGAACCCGACATTGGAAAAGACCACGGCGAAAATCGCATCCACAATGATGACGACGGTAATGGCGGCGACGACGGAAGCGGTCGTGTTTTCCCCGAGGCTCTCGGTGTTGGGTTTGATGCGAAGACCGAAATGAGATGCTATCAGTGCGATAAGAATCCCGAACGCCACGCCTTTGCCGATCCCGAGCCACAGGTTGGCGATCGGCACCGCCGCCGGCAAGCCATCGAGAAACTGCCGATATCCGATGCCCAGCTGGACATGCGCCGATATCATTCCACCGGCCAGGGCGATCGCGTCGCTCCAGAGAACCAGCAGGGGCAGGGTGACGGCAAGCGCGATCACCTTGGGCAGCACCAGCCGCAGCGTGTGGGAAATGCCCATCACCGCCAGTGCGTCCAGTTCGCGCGTGACGCGCATCACGCCTAGTTGGGCCGTCATCGATGAACCGGAGCGGCCGGCCACGAGTATGGCGCCCAGCATCGGTCCGAGTTCGCGCACGATGCCCATGCCGAGTATGTTGATGATGAAGATGTCGGCGCCATAGTTTTTTAATTGGAGCGCGGACAAATAACTGAGAACGACACCGACAAGAAATGCTACCAGCGCCGTGACGGGGAGGGCCTGCGTTCCGGTACGGTGGACGTTGGCGGAAATTTCACGCCACGGAATGCGCGACGGATGTCGTAGCAGGTGCAGGGCATCGAGTAGCAGATTGCCTGCCAGCAGAGTGAGCGCTTGTACATGCTCGACGAGTAATAGCCCTCCCTGTCCGACTACGAGCAACGGTTGCAGCGGATCCCTTTGTTCCTGCGGTGGACACGGGGCGTGCGTATCAGCGAGATTCGCGAATATCGGTTCGTACTCCGGCTTCAAAATCAGTGTCGGCCTGCGGCGGCCCCACATGCGCCACAGGAAGAGCGCGCCCGCCGCATCGAGTTGCCCGACGCCGAGCAGATCCCATTCTGCGTGCGAATCTTTCGCATAGGTTTCAAGTTGCGGTCGCAGTTCGTTCAGGCGCACGAGGATGGCGCGCAGCAACCACGCACCCGTCAATTCAATCCGGGTGGCGCCATCCGGATCGGTCACCTTGCGCAGGTGTGGCGGTGTGTCGGCGAGTTCGGCATCGGCCGGCATGACTCATGTCCGGACAAAATACGATGGTGCTCTAGTGGTCCATCACAGTTAAATATCCCGGCATACACCCAGCATGTCGGGGGCAACTTGAATATTTAGCAGTGTCGGACCAATATGGGCGCGCGGATTTGCGATTGTGCAGGGTAGGGGCGATTGTCGGGTGTCTATCGCCTGAACGGTTCAAACGCCGCAAAGTCCCATGAGCGCATGGCCAGTAGCATGGTGTAACCATCGCGGTGCTGGCTCGGCAGTTTCTGGTCGGCCTGATGCTGTTGGGCGAAATCCTGGGCCACCCGTTGTAGCCGTTCAACGAAGACCGGCGCCAGGCTTTTGCTGATCGATCCGTGTATCAGCAGCAGCGATTCGGCTTCCTTGTCGAATCCCCCGGAAAAATAATCGAGGACCGCATGCTCCCTGAAGAAATTCATCACCGGACCATGCGGCCTCCAGCGGAAGGTCTTTGCCAGTTTCAGACGATAGCGGTTGAGCGGGCGCAGTTCGATGATGCCCAGGCGATCCAGCTGGACCAGATGGGTGATCGCTTCGGCCTCGGTAAGTCGGTAATGGGCGATGATCTGTTCCAGCGTCCACTGGCTCAGTACGCAGATCGCCATCAACAAAAGTTTCTTGTTTGTTACGACGGCTTTTTCCTGTTGCAGCGTGAGTTCCGCCAGGAGCGGTTGTGCGTCGGCGACGCGTCGCGCGAGGTCGGCAAAGTCGAGCTTGAGTGCACTGCAAATGGCATCGATCCGCGACAGCGGCATTTCTCCCTTGGCCAGCATGCGTTTCACGCTGGACTCGGCCATCCTCAGCTTTTTTGCGAGGTCCGCATACGTCATGTTGGCCGCCTTCAGTTCTTCTTTCAGTGCGGTGATCAGGTTGGCGGTTGTGGTCATTGAAGTGTTGTTTAAAGATACCGTTAGTAGCAGAAGTGAATCATAGTCATGGATTTGTTTCCAGAACTTTTTGGCGGCTGTATAGTAGTCCGCAGCTTTTTCTGGGGGAGAACGATGAAATTCGAGCATGAGCAATCGGCGATATCCGGCGTCGCCGCAGTACAAAAAAATGCAGAAAAAGATGCAGAATCGGCAATGCATCCGAATCAGTTTGCGTTGTTGGGCCAGCGGCGGTTCGCGCCGTTTTTCTGGACCCAGTTTTCCGGCGCCGCGAACGACAACCTGTTCAAGTTCGCCTTCACCGTCATGGTCACCTACCAGCTTCAGGTAAGCTGGCTGGAGCCGGCGATGGCGGGGCTGGTGATCGGGGCGTTGTTCATCCTGCCATTTCTGTTGTTCTCGGCCACGAGCGGCCAGCTAACCGATAAATTCGAGAAGACGAAGATCATCCGGTTCGTCAAGAACCTCGAGCTGGCGATCATGGCGATCGCGGCTTACGGTTTCCTCAAGGGGAACGTGCCCGTGCTGCTGCTTTGCACCTTCCTGATGGGTCTTCACTCCACACTATTTGGCCCAGTGAAGTTCGCCTATATCCCGCAGGTGCTCAGCGAGCGCGAACTGACCGGCGGTAACGGCATGGTGGAGATGGGCACCTTCGTCGCCATCTTGTTGGGCAATATTGTTGGCGGATTGCTGATTGCGGTCCCCGATATCGGACATGCCCAGGTCGCGATCGCTTGCGTCGCGTTAGCGATTGCCGGCAGGGCTGTCGCTCAATTCATTCCTGCTGCGCCTGCAACCGACCCGGGCCTGAAAATCAACTGGAACCCGGTCACCGAGACCATGCGCAACCTGAACATGGCGCACGGGAACCTGGTGGTATTTCGTTCGCTGCTGGGCATCAGCTGGATGTGGTTCTTCGGCGCGGTATTCCTCAGCCAGTTTCCAAGCTTTGCGAGGGAGGTGTTGCACGGTAACGAGCAGGTCGCTTCCTTGCTGCTGGTCGTATTTTCGATAGGCATAGCGACCGGATCGCTCCTCTGCGAAGTCCTCAGCCGCCGGCATGTTGAAATCGGTCTGGTGCCGCTTGGCGCGTTGGGCATGAGCGTCTTTGCCATCGATTTGTATTTCGCCTCGCGCAACCTGCCGCCAGCATCGTCACTGACGTTAAGCCAGTTCCTGGCCGCTCCTGCGCACTGGCGCGTCATGGCCGACCTGGCGTTGCTCAGCCTGTTCGCCGGCCTGTACAGCGTGCCGATGTATGCATTGATCCAGCTACGCTCGCAACCGACGCACCGGGCTCGCATCATCGCCGCCAATAACATACTCAATGCGCTTTTCATGGTGGCGAGTTCACTGATCGCCGCTGTGCTGCTGAAGAGCGGCATGACCATCCCCGGGATATTCCTGGTGGTTGCCCTGGCCAACGCGGTGGTGGCTTCCTACATTTTCCTGCTGGTGCCGGAGTACCTGCTGCGCTTTGTCGCATGGATGATGTCGCACCTGGTTTACCGTTTCAAGGTGAAGGGTGATGAGAATATTCCCGTCAGTGGCGCGGCCGTCCTGGTGTGCAATCACGTCAGCTTCTTCGATGCGATTCTCATGATGGGCGCCAGCCCTCGGCCGATCTGCTTTGTGATGGATCACCGCATCTTTAAGCTTCCGGTGCTGGGCACTCTGTTCAGGCTCGCGAAAGCCATTCCCGTCGCTCCGCGTGCCGAAGATGCTGAAGCGTATGAACGGGCATTCGGGCGCGCGGCACAGGTCCTCAGGGACGGCGATCTGCTCGCCATCTTCCCGGAAGGCGGGCTGACGCGTGACGGCAACGTGCAGCCGTTCAAAGGCGGCGTCATGAAGATACTCGAGCGCGCGCAGCAGGATGGCATCGCGCCGCCGGTCATTCCGATGGCGCTTAGCAATCTCTGGGGTTCTTTCTTCAGTCGTATTGAGCAGGTGAATGGGGAGCCGGTTGCGATGGTTCGGCCGTTCCGGCGCGGGATATGGAATCGCGTTGGGCTGAATGTTGGGCCGGCCCTGCCGATGCGGGACGTTGAGCCTGAGATGTTGCGTGAGCGGGTGGTACGGCTGTTGGCCTAGATGGGTAGGTCTGCCGCGGAGCCACGCGCTTTGCTACACCCCCCTTGCAGGGGGAAGGGGCAACAGCGCGTGGCTCCGCGACGGGCCTGTCCGATTCGCGGATAACCTCAGCCCCCGGTGGGCGGAATCAGAAAACCTCCTGCGTGAGTACCGTATTTCGATACTTGTAGGGCATGGATGTTCAACTAGAATCAAATCCAGACACTTTCCCCCAGACCTCATTCACACTCCTTTCACCGCAACCCAACATGAAAGGAAGTGAAATGAAAGTCCTCATACACCGTGACTCCGGCGCCTGGCAAATGCAAGTGTGGATTTCTTTCGGCATCGCCGTTTTCCTGTGTGGCGTCGGCCTGGCCTACCTCCCGGGCAAAGACCTGGACCGCGCATTCATGGTCATGGGCTATTTCTTTTGCCTGACGACTGCCTTCGTGTTGGCCAAGCTGATAAGAGACAACGAAAAGGCGCGTGTTGAAGGAAAGCCGGCAGACAGCCCGATGTTCAAGTACATCGTGTGGACAGGGTTCCTGTTTGCCATGGCGCTGACCGCATGGGGTTTGTTCCGCATGGAGCTCAACGAGACCTACAAGGCATTCCTCGGCGTGAGCTGGCTGTACCTGATTACCACCGCGTTCACCCTTGCCAAGATGTTGCGCGACAAGCACGAGGCCGACATAAACGAAGCAGTGCTGGCGTCCCGCCGGACTGAAGCCTGATTTCACCGCTGAAAAGGAACCTGTCATGAAAAAGCATATTGCAAGCTCTTTGTTAGCAGCCTGTTTGTTCGTGTCGTCGGTGGCACAAGCCCATGGGGATGTTTCCGCAGTCAGCGCCATCTCGGCTTTGCCGGTGGCCTCGGTCGTAGTCGCAGGCAGCGTGGTCGCGGCAGTTCCGGTCGCACTATCGACCGCGGGCGTGGTGCTGGTTATCAAAGCCATCGAGGTCTCGGCACGCGGAACGGTGTACGTTCTGGAACGGGCATCGGACGGCGCGCAGGTCAGTCTCGAAGTTATCGGCAGCGGCGTTGGCGCCGCTTCGCTGGCAGTGGGCGCGGTACTCACGGTCAGCGCCATTGCCGCCGGTGTCGTGTTATCCGCAGCGGGAGAAGTGATCGCCTTTGTTCCCAATGCGTTGGGCACGGCGCTGCTGCATAACGAACGCGTGACGAACTGAGAGGCGGCAATGCGACACGCACTTATGGCTGTACTCGTCACCGGTATGCTCATGGCAGCCGGAGCGCATGCCGGCCGATCCTGCGAAGAGAAAAAGACCACGATACAAACCATAGACCGCGGCCTGACCCTGGCGGGGCGCACTTTGACGGCTCTTGATGCGAGCGGGCACAAAGTGGTGATACTGGCGCGGGCCGGGCAGGACCTGACCAGGTACGGTGTGCATTACTCCCATATCGGTTTTGCCTATCAGGAGCCGGACGGAAAGGGCGGGCATGTGTGGCGGGTATTGCACAAACTCAATCAATGCGGCACCGCCGTCTCCGCGATTTACCGGCAGGGCCTGGGCGAGTTTTTCCTCGATGATTTGTGGCGCTACGAGGCGGCATATTCGGCGCCGACGCAAGAAGTGCAGGACCGCTTGATTGCGCTATTACGCGCGGACAGCCGGTCCGTGCGTATGAACCACAAGCCCTACAGCATCGTGAGCTATGCATGGGGCCGGAAGTACCAGCAGTCCAACCAGTGGGCGATCGAAACGATCGCAGCGGCGATGGCGCAGGAGATCGGTACACGCGACCAGGCACAAGCCTGGCTGCGGGCACGGGGGTATGAACCCGCTGTGCTCAAGTTGGGTCCGTTGACCCGGCTGGGAGCCCGAGTCACTGCCGCCAATGTGGCATTCGACGATCACCCGGGGGAGAAACGGTTCTCGGACAGGATTGAAACCGTCACTGTCGACTCGGTGTTTTCATGGTTGCAACGAACCGGCTTGGGAGGGCGGCCGGTATCGGTCGGCACGTAGGGCACCGCGCAGGAATAAGTTGGTCAATTTTGCTGGCCGTAGCGGGCGCGTTGCAGAGAGCCTCACTTGTTTCGTCGCTCGCGAACGTGTTGCTCGTCGTCGCCATAGCTCGCTATGGCTCCTCCTCACGCCTTGCACCGCATCCCGCGACGGCCGCCAAATTGCCCAACTTATCCCTGCGCGGTGCCTAAGAATGGTATTGCCTCC
>JAQGMD010000231.1 GCA_028292565.1 Burkholderia sp.
TCCCAACACCGCGCAACGCATTACGGCGATGGAGCGGACGGTTGCGGATATCAGGAGCAAGAAGTCTGCGAACAAGGCGTTGATGCCGTGATATCAGGGTATAGGGCTCAGGGAACCGAGGTCAGGAATCAGGGATCAGACCAAACCTGCGCCAGTATCAGGTTCGGATGCCAATCCAAACGTCGGCCCGGTGTCAGCGACGGTGCGTTGGGATTGCATCCCAACCACCATTCCACCGGGTTTAAATTACGCGCCGGGATTCAGCGCATTCTCAATATCGCGGCGCCGTAACTCCGGCGCGAAGCGCAAAATAAACTCATACGTATAGGAGCGCAGGTACGCCCCGCGCCGTACCGCCAGCCGTGTGACGTTCGGCGCGAACAGGTGTGCAGCCTCGATTGCCTGCATGCCGCTGGTGCGAGTGCTTTCAATTGCCATCGATGCCACGATGCCGACACCGAGCCCGAGCAATACATACTGCTGGATCACGTCCGAATCCATCGCGGTCAATACGATATCGGTTTGTATGCCGGCTTTTTTGAACGCATCGTCGATATGGCCGCGGCCGGTAAAGCCGACGTCATAGGTGATCAGCGGATGCTTCGCGAGGTCTTCCAGCGTGATCGACCTCAGCGACGCGAGAGGATGCCCTTCCGGCACTACGATGGCGTGACTCCAGCTATAGCAAGGGAACGAAACCAGGTCTTCGAACTGGCTGAGGCCCTCGGTCGCGATGCCGATATCGGCTTTTCCGGACATGACCCATTCTGCAATATGCTCCGGTGAACTCTGTTGCAATGCGATGCGCACGTCGGGAAACGCGCTTCGGAACGCCTGCACGACGCGCGGCAATACATAGCGAGCCTGCGTGTGGGTAGTCGCCACCGTTAGCGTACCGCTCTTCTCCCCCGAATATTCATGGCTGGCCTGGCGCAGGTTTTCCGCCTCCAGCAGCAGCCGTTCGATGATATGCAGGATGCCCTTGCCCGGTTCGGTCAGGCCGGTCAGGCGCTTGCCGTTGCGCTCAAAGATCTCGACGCCCAGCTCTTCTTCCAGCTCGCGGATTTGCCGGCTGACGCCCGGCTGGGAGGTGAACAGCACGTTCGCCACCTCGGTCAGGTTGTATCCGCGGCGCGCCGCTTCACGAATGGAACGCAGTTGCTGGAAATTCATGGTGTGTTCACCTTCTAAACCGCTTCATCGACAAAAATATGCAACCTCTTAGGCCGCACAACCAGCGTTTCGCCGTCTTTCAACCCGAGATGCGCGAAACGCTCGCTTGAAATCACCGCTTCGATCACTTGCGAATTGTCGTCACGCTCCAGCTCCAGTTGCGCAAGCGGACCGATTGCATGTGCACGGCGCAGCCTGACCACGATGCCCTCGGCATCCGGCGTATAGCGCTCGATGTCGATGTCGTGCGGGCGCACAAAGCCCACCCCTTTCGAGTCCTGCGTGCCGGCATGTTCAGGCGCCTCGAAGTTGACGCCGGCCGACTCGAGCACGCCTTCATGCACGCGGCCATGGAACAGGTTCACGTTGCCGAGGAAGCCGTAAACGAACGGCGAAGCCGGATTGTTGTAGACCTCGTTCGGTGCGCCGATCTGCTCCACCCTGCCCTTGTTCATCAGCACGATTTGATCTGCAACTTCAAGCGCTTCTTCCTGGTCGTGCGTGACGAAGATGCTAGTCACATGAAGTTCATCATGCAGGCGCCGCAGCCACCGGCGCAATTCCTTGCGCACTTTCGCGTCGAGCGCGCCGAATGGTTCGTCCAGCAGGAGCACGCGCGGCTCAACGGCCAGCGCACGCGCCAGTGCGATCCGCTGGCGCTGGCCGCCGGACAATTGCGGCGGGTAACGATCGGCCAGCCAGTCGAGCTGCACCAGTTCCAGCAATTGCTTCACCTTCTGCCGGATCTCGCTCTCGGGCGGACGCACATTGCGCGGTTTGACGCGCAACCCGAATGCGATGTTCTCGAACACGCTCATGTGCTTGAACAACGCATAGTGCTGAAACACGAATCCCACCTGGCGCTCGCGTACATGATGCGAGGATGCGTCTTCGCCATCGAGGAACACCTGCCCCGAATCCGGTGTCTCCAGGCCGGCGATGATGCGCAACAGCGTGGTCTTGCCGCAACCGGACGGCCCCAGCAGCGCGGTCAGTTCTCCCGCGGGAAAATTAAGCGATACGTTATCCAGCGCGACAAAATCGCCGAACCGTTTATTGATGTTCCTGACTTCGATACCCATGATCATTGTTCCCGGAGCGGTTGCAGGTTAGTGTCGTTGAGCCGCCATTCGATGAAGGACTTGAGCGCGAGCGTCACCAGGGCCAGCAAGGCCAGCAGCGAAGCGGTCGCAAATGCGGCGGCAAAGTTGTATTCGTTGTAGAGGATTTCCACGTGCAGCGGCATGGTATTGGTCTCGCCGCGGATGTGGCCTGACACCACCGATACCGCGCCGAACTCCCCCATCGCACGGGCGTTACAGAGAATCACGCCGTACAGCAGCCCCCATTTGATATTGGGCAGCGTCACATGCCAGAAGGTCCGCCAGCCGGATGCGCCGAGCACCAGCGCGGCCTCCTCCTCTTCATTGCCCTGGGCCTGCATCAGCGGAATCAGTTCGCGCGCAACAAACGGGAACGTAATGAAGACGGTCGCCATCACAATGCCCGGCACGGCGAACAGGATCTTGATGTCATGTTCGGCCAGCCATGGTCCGAACCAACCTTGCGCACCGAAGATCAGCACATAGATCAGACCCGCGATCACCGGCGATACCGAGAAAGGCAAATCGATCAGCGTCAGCAGGATGCTCTTGCCGCGGAACTCGAATTTCGCGATTGCCCAGGAGGCCGCCACGCCGAATACCAGGTTGAGTGGCACCGCAATGGCCGCAACCAGCAGTGTCAGTTTGATGGCCGCCACCGCATCAGGCTCCGTGATCGACACCAGGTACGCGTCCCAGCCTTTCTTGAGCGCTTCGGTAAAGACCGCGATCAGGGGCACGAACAGGAACAGCGTCAGGAATGTGAGCGCGACGCCCACCAGCAGCGCCTTGACCCAGAACGGCTCGGCAATTGCCGAAGGCGCGTGGGCCGGCTCGATCCGCGTTTGCACCGCGGCAGGCAAGGTAGAAACAGCTCCGGCCATATCAGGCTTTCTCCGCCCGGCCGCGCTTGCGGGCCCAAGCTTGTAGCAGGTTAATCGCAAGCAGCAGGATGAAGGACACGATCAACATCACGACCGCGATTGCGGTCGCGCCGAGGTAGTCGTATTGCTCCAGCTTGGTGATGATGAACAACGGCGTGATTTCCGACACCATCGGCATGTTCCCGGCGATGAAGATGACCGATCCGTATTCCCCGGTGGCGCGTGCAAACGCCAGCGCGAATCCGGTCAGCAGCGCCGGCAGGATGGTCGGGAATATCACCCTCGCGAATGTCTGCAGGCGGCTCGCGCCGAGACTGGCAGCAGCCTCTTCCAACTCCTTTTCAGCTTCCTCTAGCACCGGCTGCACGGTGCGCACGACGAACGGCAGGCCGATGAAGGTCAACGCGACGACCACGCCCAGGGGAGTGAACGCGACCTTGATGCCCAACGGCGCCAGGAACTGTCCGATCCAGCCGTTGGTGGAATACAACGCGGTCAGCGCAATGCCGGCGACCGCGGTGGGCAGCGCGAATGGCAGGTCCACCAGCGCATCAATGATCTTCTTTCCCGGGAAACGGTAACGCACCAATACCCATGCGACGATGCCACCGAAGATCACATTGAGGGTGGCGCCGATCAGCGACGCGCCAAAGGTTAGCTTGTACGACGCGACGACACGCTCCGAACTGATCGCAGCCCAGAACGCGTCCCACGTCATCGTGAAGGTCTTCAGGAACACCGCCGACAGCGGTATCAGGACGATGAGCCCGAGGTAAAGAATCGTAAAACCCAGCGAAAGGTTGAAACCGGGCAGCACCCGGGAAGGCGCATTGCTTCGCCTGATAGTTGTCAGTACAGCATCCATGCGATTTTCTCTTATTACCAATTCAGCTATAAGGTGGCAATAATTGCACTCGTTTGTTATAAACAAAACGACTTTTTTCGCATGTTCATAGAAGGTTTGCGAATAAAGGGATTCACCCATGCGGCGCATCACGATGCGCCCTACATACCACTAACGCCGGATTTGGAATATCCCAAAGGTATCCCTGTGCATAGAGCGGCTGCCCGACCTCCGCGGCGACGCGCCGTAATGTTGCAAGCACCTTCGGGTTCTCGACCCGTTTGAAAACGACGCTTATATTTCCCTTGCCGCAATCCTCCAGTAGCCTGGAGATGGCCGTTTCTTGCGCGACGTACCGCGCATCCACTTTGAGCGCGTCCGGCCGCACGCGATCGAGCAGTCCAAGTGCTTCAACTGCATCGGCCGCACTGACGGCAAAGCGAAAACCGTTGCGGCGATAATTGTCCGCCACGTAATTGAGCAGCCACCCTTGACGCTCAACCACTGCGGGCAGCTGCAGCACCACTCTTTCCTGCGGCAGCCCAAGCACTTTGAGCATGCGTCTGAATGCAATGCCGTGATTGCTCTCCACCGCCGCCAACAGGCGCGCATGCACGCTCAGGTACAAGTCCGCATCTCCCGCTACTTCTTGCCGGAAGAAATTGATCGCGTGC
>JAQGMD010000238.1 GCA_028292565.1 Burkholderia sp.
GCGATGGCACGTGCGCTGATGGGCAATCCGAAGCTGCTGTTACTCGACGAACCGTCAATGGGCCTGTCTCCCATCATGGTGGAAAAAATCTTTGAGGTCGTGCGTACCATCTCTTCGCAAGGCGTGACCATGCTGCTGGTAGAACAAAACGCGAAGCTGGCATTGCAGGCCGCACATCGTGGTTACGTGATGGATTCCGGCCTAATCACGATGAGCGGCGAGGCGAAGCGGATGCTCGACGATCCGAAGGTGAGGGAAGCGTATCTGGGCGAAGTCTGAATACTGTCTTACGTCGTTGTCAAAAAAACCGCTTTGTCCCGTATGTCCGCAAGGCGGTTTTTCTTTTCAGGAACTGCACTCCGCAAGCGCATAACCGTCTTTGGCTAAGCAATGGCATAATTGCCTGCTAACCAAGAAAACACTCAGGAGACTTTCCATGCAATACGCCATTCCCCCACAGCCAGTCGCTGCTGTTCCTGTCGCCGGCAGCGATGAATTATTCCCTGTCCATCGCATTTATTGCGTGGGCCGCAATTACGTCGAACATGCCAAGGAGATGGGCCATACCGGCCGCGAGGCGCCGTTCTTCTTCCTGAAGCCGGCTGATACGGTAGTGCCTGTTCCGCACGGCACGGTGGGTGAGATGCCGTACCCGACGATGACCAGCGACCTGCATCATGAAATCGAACTGGTAGTGGCAATCGGCAAGGGCGGCAAGAACATCTCCGCCGCCGACGCGGTGAAGCACATCTGGGGCTACGCGGTTGGACTTGACATGACCCGCCGCGATTTGCAGAGCGAATCGAAGAAGCTGGGCCGTCCGTGGTGTACCGGAAAAGGGTTCGACTACTCGGCGCCGATCGCCCCGATACACCGCATCGCCGAAACCGGTCCGATGACCAAGGGCGCGATACACGTCAACGTCAACGGCGCCGCGCGCCAGAGCAGCGACATCGAAAAGCTGATCTGGAATGTTGCGGAAACCATCGAGCACCTGTCCCAATTTTTTGAGCTGCAGCCGGGCGACCTGATTTTCACCGGCACACCGGAAGGCGTAGCGGCAGTCAAGTCGGGCGACCTGCTCGAGGGCGGTATCGCCGGACTGGGTGACCTGCGCGTCAAGGTTATCTGACAGACTGCATGCGTGATGCGCAAAAGAAGGAGTACACATGAAACTCTATAGCTATTTTCGCAGCTCGGCGTCCTATCGGGTGCGCATCGCGCTCAACCTGAAGAACCTGCCGTATGAGGTGGTGCCTATCCACCTGCAGAAGAACGGCGGCGAGCACCTGACGGCGGAATACCGGCAACTCAACCCGAATGCACTGGTGCCGGCGCTGATCGATGAAGCGGACGACAATCCTGCCGCGTTGACCCAGTCGCTCGCCATCATTGAATACCTGGAAGAGACGCACCCCGAGTCCGCGTTATTGCCAAAGAACGCGGCCGACAGGGCGTTCGTGCGCAGCATCGCGCTGTCTATCGCCTGTGAAATTCATCCGCTGAATAATCTGCGGGTGCTGAGGTACCTGGTGCGCGACTTGAAGGTCGATGAAGAGAGCAAGAACGCGTGGTATCGCCACTGGGTTGAAGAAGGGTTGACGGCACTCGAAGCGACCCTGTCGCGGGACCGCCGGGTGGGAACATTCTGTTTCGGCGACACGCCCACGCTTGCCGATTGCTGCCTGGTTCCCCAGATCGCAAACGCGCAACGTTTCAATTGTGATCTGTCGAACATGCCAACCATCATGCGGCTCAACGACGCATGCCTGGCGCTCGATGCATTCACAAAGGCCGGGCCCGCAAATCAGCCGGATGCGGAATAACAAGACTCAATAAATCACCATGCCCGGTTCGCGGTCTGCGATACCGGGCATGCGTGCACAAGCCACTCCGTTACGACGGTATCAGCAAAAAGAAGATGGCCGACAAGCCCAACAGCATGGCCGCTTCCATCGACAGCACCACAAATTGAATTTTCACTTTAAACCTCCTTCCAATACACAGTTTCTGGCGGCACGGTTCAACCATCAGCCCTGCATATATTGAGCGTTAGGCAGTACGCGATGCACGATAGTTCACGCATTCGGCCGCGGGGAAATTCAGGGTGTCCCACGCTGGATAGTTTGCAGGTTGCGACGACCGAAAGGCTATTGCATTCTCGCTTTGCGCTTCCATATGTATTTCTAACAAGGTCTCGTTAGTACGCCGAGATGTTTTTTAGCCACTCATCAAATGAAGGATCATTTATGGACTGTCCTGTATGTAAGAACGTGAAACTCGTCATGTCAGACCGGCAAGGGATTGAAATTGACTACTGCCCGACCTGCCGTGGCGTCTGGCTGGATCGTGGCGAGCTCGACAAGATCATTGATCGATCCGCAGGCGTTGTCTCGCAACCGGTTCCGCAACCGGCCCCGCAACAAGCCCGAAATGACCCATACCAAGGGCAACAACAACACCAGCCTCAGGGGTTTGGGCATTCTCAGCAGCCGCATGGTTATCCTCAGCAAGGCTACCAAAAGAAAAAGAAACGTGAGGGCTTTCTTGGGGAGCTGTTTGACTTCGATTGAAGCGTTGCGCTCCGCAGAGTTGGTCCCGCCGAAAGGATTGTAGTTCTGAACCTCGGTGCCACTTGGTTAGTGTCACCGAGGTTGCGGCCGTTCAGATATGTTCCTGGCCATATGAATCGACGCACTGCTCAGTGCGCCGCTTACGTCAGGCGCCCAATGCTTCCAACGCCGAGTTGAACGTCGCGCTCGGACGCATCACTGCCTTCACTTTGGCGTCATCAGCCTTGTAGTAGCCGCCGATGTCCACCGGCTTGCCCTGCACCTCGATAAGCTCGGCAACGATCTTCTGCTCGTTGTCCGTGAGCGTCTTCGCCAGCGGTGCAAAGTAAGCGGCAAGTTCAGCGTCTTCCTTCTGAGCCGCCAATTCCTGCGCCCAGTACAAGGCCAAGTAGAACTGGCTACCGCGGTTGTCGAGCTCGCCGGTCTTGGGCGAGGGCGACTTGCGGTTGTCCAGCAACTTGCCGGTAGCGGCGTCCAGCGTCTTGGCCAGGATCTTGGCCTTGGCGTTGCCGGTCTTGATTCCCAAGTCTTCCAGGCTCACCGCCAGCGCGAGGAATTCACCCAGCGAATCCCAGCGCAGGTGGTTCTCTTCAACCAACTGCTGCACGTGCTTGGGAGCTGAGCCGCCGGCGCCGGTTTCGTACAGGCCGCCGCCAGCCATCAGCGGCACGATGGACAGCATCTTCGCGCTTGTGCCCAGCTCCATGATCGGGAACAGGTCGGTCAGGTAGTCACGCAGGATGTTGC
>JAQGMD010000241.1 GCA_028292565.1 Burkholderia sp.
CGGTAGCGCGACAGGTCCACGCCGCAACGCGCACTGGGGACATCGTCGTTGTGTCGCTGCATTGGGGCGGTAACTGGGGCTATGAAGTGCCTCCGGGGCATCGTGCCTTCGCGCATCGGCTCATCGACGCGGCCGGCATCGACGCCGTGTTTGGACACTCCTCACATCATCCCATGGGCATCGAGGTCTATCACGACCGGCCGATTTTTTACGGCTGCGGCGACTTCCTGAATGACTACGAGGGCATACATGGCCATGAAGCCTACCGCCCGGAACTTACGCTCATGTACTTCGCAACCCTGGATGTGCGGTCGGGCAGGCTGGTGAGCCTCACGATGACGCCGATGCAGATCCGCCGCTTTCGACTCAACCCGGCGCCGGACGACGAAGCGCGGTGGCTGCTGGACGTATTCGACACCGAATGCCGCAAGCTCGGTAGCCGGGTCGTGCGCCAGGAAGACGGTGACTTCCAGCTTCTTTGGAAGAACTGAGAGTTACCGCACCGCCACGGATGTCCGGTATTAGTTATCCGCTTCCACTAGGAAGCTGCTGGACCTCGGCAGCCGTTGCCGGCCCATAAAGCACCAGATGCGAACACCATTCGCGTCGTTGATCACTGGCAAGGGTCAATCGTACCGAATGTTCCCGACGTATCCTGAATACATTGATGCCCACAACGTATGTGGAAAGCACATTCGAAGTAAGCCGAAGAGAAACTGAGCGCGTTCCTATGACTGGTGCATCCCCTTCACGTTGTACGCGAGTACGAGGGACAAATCAGAACTGTGTTGGCGTTTGCTTTCCATAACCTCACCTTTGTGAATGGCGGCGTTGTCAATCACCACAATGCAAGGAACAGGGTGAGGCTGTTCGCTCAGGCGGTCGAAGAAAGCGATCACGTTATCGCGAATAGTCGACCGCTGCAGGGAAACCCACGTCAGTTTGCCATCGTGGCGCAATGCACCCAACACATTCACCCGTTGTTGGTGCGACTGCGGCTCGACGCAACGCGACTGCCCGACGCGGGACCACCCGTATTGCACCGATGGATTCGGACTGAAACCCGCTTCATCGAAGCACAGCAGTTCGCATTGGCTGACCTATGCAAGCCTGCGCCATGACGCGATCACGCTCTGCGCGCGCTCGAAGGCAACACCCTCTCGTTTTTTTTAAGGCTGTACCGGCAGCGCTTATAGCTCATGTTCATCTTCTTCAAGTAGCGCTTGATCGTGTCCACGCTCACCGCTTGCTGTTGTCGATTCTGCTGAAAATGGCGCAGCAGTGCACCTGCCGTTCCTCCTTGTTCCTCGGCCAGATCACGCAAGGCCCGACGCTGCACTTCATTCCATTTCGGCGGGCGGCCGGTATGAATGCCTTCATACAATCCGGCCACACCCGCTATGTTCCAGCGCTGCCACCATTGCTCGACGCTATTCAAATGCACGCCAAATTCGTCCGCCACTTGCTGCAACGTCAATCCTTGGCTCAATCTCACGATGGCTTGCGCCCGCATTCTCGCACGCGCATGCTCGTGGAAGACCCCCCATCTCCCGCAGCGTTCCAAACTCGCCTCTCGTCAACTTTAACCGTTTCACTTCATCACCTTCAGTGGGGTTGCAGGTTAGACTTTGACAGCAAAAAGCGCGCGACTACTTAATGGTGAGCCGTTCGAGCGGTTGAAGCACCTGTGGCTTAAGGAAGGCGACATTAGTTCGCTCCTCAACGACAGGCGCTCGTACAACGCTATACGTAACTTCAAGCCGATCGGTCCCCTTGGATCGTTGCTCAACGGCGACCGCATGTACCTCAAGCTGTTGGAAGCGATTGAGAGGATGAGTTCAAAATCTGCGCATGTTAACACCGAGTCGGATAGATCGTCTTCTCCGCGGTGCAGATTGACGCGGATGCTCCCGCCATGCTGATCCACCCTTCCTATTTCCGCCAGATCTCGTTCTGGGTACGTGCGAATACTCATTCAGACGTTTAACTGTCCCTCACTCTCCGGGTTTTTGTCCCACCGGGAGTTTGAGCTGGCAAGTGGTCCTTCTCGCGAGGATAGTATGAACGAACGATCGTTGACAATTAATCATAATCTTGCGAATAAGACATCAATGCTCTATGCAAAGGCTATTGATAAACGATGTTGATATGGTGCTTCGGCAGGCGCTGCTCAGTTCCGCAAGGCAGCAACGTTTGGCGTCCGATACAAGCAGTAGAAGGTGTCTCCGGTAGCACGCACATAGCCTTGGCACGAATGGCGTTGTAGTCATTGCCCCTAGGTTTGAAAGGCACGGAACAGGCTGCTGCAATGATCTTCAGGACGCCCCGGTTTGTTTAAAGTCGCGGTGTCCAAGATGCCACACATCACATCAATAACACTCTGATTTGCAGTAGACGTTTCAAGACCCGAAAAGACCGACAGGCTCCGGGGGTGGTTGACGCACGGTACTGTTTTCCGCGCGTTTACTTCGCTCCGTTGTTTGGCGGATTTTTGCTGTAGTAAATCGCCGATTTGCTTTAGGAGGGCTGTAACCGATGCGTGAGTCTGAGCGGGAGATGGTTGCGATTATTGGCATTGGATGCCGGTTTCCAGGACGTGTAGACGGACCGGCAACCTACTGGAACCTGTTGAAGAATGGCGGCGACGGGATCGTCGAGATCCCCGCCGATCGATGGAACGTGGATCAGTTTTACGATGCCGATCCGGCGACGCCGGGCAAGATGTACGTCCGCACCGGTGGCTTTTTAGCGCAGAAGATCAACGCATTTGACGCGCTCTTTTTCGGCATATCGCCGCGCGAGGCAGCCGTCATGGATCCACAGCAGCGGCTGCTGCTGGAAGTGGCTTGGGAGGCGTTGGAAGACGCCGGACTTGACCCGGAGCGACTGGCCGGCTCGGCTACCGGAGTCTACATCGGTGGCTTTATGCTCGATAACCTGCTCACACAATTCAGCCCGCTAAACAGAGAGCATATAGGCGCACATTCTGCCATTGGCTCTACGCTCACAATCCTCTCGAATCGCCTTTCCTATCTTTTTGATTTCCGCGGTCCCAGCATGACCCTCGATACGGCGTGTTCGTCGTCGCTTGTGGCCCTGCATGAGGCCTGCGAATCGATCATGCGCGGCGAATGCTCGCTGGCCTTGTGCGGAGGCGTAAATATCATGCACCGCCCCGAGAACTTCATTGCTATGTGCAAAGGGAGCTTCCTGTCGCCCGACGGCCACAGCAAAAGTTTTGATATTCGGGCCGACGGCTATGGGCGTGGCGAGGGTGCCGGCATTGTCGTCCTGAAGCCGTATTCCGCGGCATTGCGAGACGGCGACGACATCTACGCCTTGGTGCGTGGTACCGGCACCAACCAGGACGGACGCACCAATGGCATTACCGTACCCAATCCCGAGGCGCAAGAGGCACTCATTCGCACGGTGTGCAACAAGGCGAAGGTCAATCCGAAGGAAATCCGTTATATCGAAGCACACGGCACCGGTACCGCGCTGGGCGATCCGTTAGAAGCGCGTGCGATCGGTGCTGTCCTCGGTCGCGGGCGCACATCCGGGCAAGCATGCGTCGTAGGTTCCGTGAAAGCGAATATCGGACACCTGGAAGCCGCTTCGGGAATTGCCGGTATCATCAAACTCGCACTGTGTTTAAAACACCAGGCGATACCGCCGCTGGCAAATCTGACGCAGCCTAATCCGAACATCCCGTTCGCTGACCTCGGGCTACGGTTGCCATTGACCCTCGAACCCATGCCGGCCGGAGAGGGGCCCGCTTGCGTATCCATTAATTCGTTCGGGTACGGCGGCTCGAATGCGCATGCCATTTTGCAGGAAGCGATTCCTGAGAAGCCTCTCCGGACGCTCGACCTCGCAGCCGCCACGCGCCCCGCGACATGTATTCTCACGCTGTCTGCGCGCAGCCAGGCGGCGTTATCCGGTCTCGCCAGCGCATACCTCAGGCGGCTATCGCAGCCGGATGCGCCTTCACTGCGGGACTTGTGCTATTCCGCCGCAATGCGGCGCGGACACTATGAGCAGCGCGTTGCATTAGCCGCAGATTCTCGAGAGGAGCTGGCGAGGCAACTCCGAGTCTTCATGGAGCGCGGGGCGGGGCCGGGCATTGCGGTCGGCTCAGTCGGTGTGACGGGACAGAGGCCGGTATTCGTATTTACCGGCATGGGCCCGCAGTGGTGGGCGATGGGGCGCGAACTACTGCAAAGCGAGCCGGTCTTTCGCCGGATCGCGGAAGAATGCGACGCCCTTTTCAAGGGTTTGTCGGGCTGGTCCGTGCTTGACGAAATGATGGCCGATGAAGAGCGGTCCCGCATCCGCGAAACGCAGATCTCGCAGCCGGCCAATTTCATCGTCCAGGTCGGGCTTGCTGCGCTGTGGCGCGCATGGGGAATCGTGCCCGGCGCAATCGTCGGCCATAGCGTCGGCGAAGTCGCAGCGGCTTATGTCGCCGGCGTTCTCAGCCTCGAGGATGCAATTCTTGTTTCATACCACCGCAGCAGGATCCAGAAAAAAGCGGCCGGTCTCGGCACCATGCTTGCCGTCGGCCTTTCGGCGGCAGATGCGGTGTCGTATCTGGCCCGCTTTCCCGATTCGGTTTCGCTCGCGGCCGCTAATGCGCCGACCGCGATTACGCTCGCCGGCGACGCCGCTTGCCTGCAGCAGATCGCGAAGGAACTCAAGGAACAGGGCGTATTCCATCGTTTCCTGGTCGTCGAGGTCCCTTATCACAGTCCGATGATGAATTCCTTGCAGCCGGAAATCCTGGACGCACTGAAAGGCCTCAAGCCGCGGCCAGCCGCTATTCCACTCTATTCAACGGTTATCGGCGACCGCGCCCGTGACTGTGCATATGACGCGACTTACTGGTGCCGCAATGTGTGCGAGCCGGTGTACTTTGAGCACGCGATGGCATCGCTGGTTCGGGATGATTACCGGGTATTCCTCGAGGTCGGGCCGCACCCGGTACTGGCGACCTCGGTCAAGGAATGCCTGGCGCATCATGGCGTGCACGGGGTGACAATGCCGTCATTGCGACAGGGTAAGCCGGAGCGCGCTACTTTGTTCGGAACACTGGCCGGCCTCTACGTCGCCGGTGTCACCATCGACTGGAACAAACACTTTCCCGCTGAGGCAACGTATGTGAAGTTGCCGGCCTATCCGTGGCAAAGAGTCGAGTACTGGAACGAAGGCGACACCGCGTATCTCGACCGTGTTGCCCGTCCGGCGCACTTCCTGCTGGGTCGTCGCATTGATGGCCCGACCCCGGTCTGGGAAAGTACGTTAAACGTCAGTCTCCAGCCATATCTGCCCCACCATTGCGTCGACGACCTCGTGATTCTTCCCGGCGCTGCCTATGTCGAACTCGGCCTTGCGTTGCACCGGGAAATTGACGGCCGGACGTCGGTCCGGCTGGAGAACCTGGAAATCAAGAAAGCATTGATCATTGGGGCTAACCAGCAACCGCGTCTGGTGGTTTCGTACGACCAGGCAAGCCGCCAATATTCGGTTTTCAGCCGCGAACGCGAGGGGAGCGCGTGGACTACCCATGCGCGCGGGTATCTGTCGTTCCTGCCGCCGGGAGAGCCCGGGCGTGTATCGATGGATGACATCCGGGCGCGTTGCGTTATTCCACGCAGCAGCATCGAGCATTACGAAGACATGCGCGGGCGGGGGCTGCAGTATGGCCCGTACTTCCAGGGTGTGCGCCAGCTATGGCTGAGCACAGATGGAACCGAAGTACTCGCAAGGATCGAGGAGCATCAGGCATTAGCTCAGGACGAGCGGCAAAACATTTTTCATCCGTGCCTCCTCGATGCTTGTTTTCAATCGCTGCTGGCAGCCCTCGGCGCGCACGACGACTGTAACACTTACGTTCCCGTGCATATCCGGGAGGTACGGCTATGCGAGACGCCCAAGGCGAGCTTTTGGTGCCATAGCCGGCTGGTTCGGCACGATGGACACGCGCTCGAGGGCGATGTCACAGTGTTTGACAGCCAAGGAAAGCTTCTGGCCGACGTCCGGGGCGTGCGCGCCCAGGCGCTTACCAACAAGGTGCAGGATGCGCCGGAAGAAATCGAACAGTGGCTGTATCAATTTTCATGGCAACAGGCGCCGCAGGGCGCCGCAGCCCGGGGGCACGGACGCTGGATGCTTCTGTGCGATCGCCAGGGTATCGGCGACCGGCTGGCGGCGCAACTGGCGAATCACGGATGCGACGACATCGTCATTGTGAGACCGGGCGACGCGTTCAGCCGAAGCGGCCCATCGGAATATGCGGTTCGCCCGGATGCAGCAGAAGATTTTCGATCTCTCATCGCGCAAGCCGGCGCGTCACCGCTTTCCGGGATTGTTTTTCTTTGGGCGCTGGACGGCGTCCATGCCGAAGACGAGACAGGTAGCGCAACTGTGGTGTCGGCGTTGCACCTGATGCAGGCGCTGGTCCAATCGCGTACCGCACAGGCGCTTCCCGTATTCTTCATCACCTCCGGGGCACAGCCGGTGAGTGTGAATCCTTCGGGCTTGCAGGTTGCCCAGGCCCCGCTCATCGGATTTGCGCGAGTCGCGATGAATGAACTGGACCAACTTCGTATCAGGATGGTGGATGTCGATGACGGCATGAGCGCCGTGCCGCGGCTGGCGCAAGAAATTCTTTCCGATAGCCGCGAAGAGGAAGTGGCGTTGCGCGCAGAACGGCGCTATATCAACCGACTGGTGCGCCATTCCATACACGCTCTGGAAAACGAAGGTGAGCCTGGAGCGACGCGATCCGACGATACCGTTCCCCGCGTGCAAGGCGAGACGTACTCAAGCCGTGCGGCGGCGCGACGCCGGCCTGGCCCAAATGAGGTCGAAGTTGCCCTGGAATCGGCATGGTGGTACAGCCCGCCGAGCGAGGCTTACTCGGCAAGCCCGGTTGGTTCGGAGGCCGTTGGTGTCATTACGTCCGTCGGGCCCGGGGTTGAGGCACTCGCGGTTGGTGCGCGCATAGTGCTACCAGTGCAAGGGCCGCTCCGCCCGTTCGTCACGGTCCCGAGCGATTTGGTAATCGGCAGCCGAGCCTTCGAATCAGGAGTCGATCCTTCGCAGCTGATTCAATTTGCCGCCGCATATTACGCCTTGCATCATGTTTCGCGATTGCAAAAGGACGAGCGGGTATTGGTCCACGATGCGGCCTCGCCGCTCGGATGCGCTGCGATCCAGGTGGCACAGTGGCTTGGCGCTACGGTCTATGCGATGGCGCCCAGCGCCGAGCAACGCAGTGATTTGATCTCACTTGGGGTTGCCCGCGTCTTCGATCCTGGTTCCATCGATTTTGTCGATCAGATTCACGGGCTGGCGGCGCCCGGTGGGCTTGACGTCGTTCTCAGTCGCTCGGGCGGCGAGAGCGTGGAAAAGAGCTTCGGCTTACTTGGTCCGTCAGGGCGCTTCATCATTGCCGGAGGTGTCGCGCATAGGCTCGAGGCTTCGCCTCAGGCCAATCAGTTGCTCGCCCAAGTCGACCTGTATCAAATGATGCAGCACAATCCGCGCGCGTTCGAACGACTTTGTGCGGAAGTGGTGAAGCGATTCGACGCGGGCGACTTCAAGCCGGTCGACGCGCCGACAATCATTTTCGGGCAGCAGACAAGAATGCCCGGGGCCGGCGCAGGTGGCGCGACGCCAGGCGCGTATCTGGTGCGCTTTCACCGCGACGAAACGGCGCATCTGGCGGCCGGCGAACCGTATGCCGAGCGCATTTGCGGTAACGCCACTTATCTGATTACCGGCGGCTTCGGCGGCTTTGGATTGGAGACCGCCATGTGGCTCGTCCAGAAAGGGGCTCGTCACTTGGCGCTGGTCGGGCGCAGCGGCGCGAGTACGAGCGAAGCGCAGAAGGCGGTTTGCAAGCTGCAGGAAGCCGGCGCACAGGTGTTGGCGCTCGCCGCCAACGTCGCGGAAGAATCCGAAGTGCAACGGGTTCTAGATCAAATCGCGAAAACCATGCCGCCGTTAAAAGGCGTGTTTCACGCCGCAGCAGTGCTCGACGACGGCACCATCCATTCGCTCGATCCCGGCAAGATCGGGACAGTGATGCGGCCCAAGGCACTGGGTGCGTGGCTGCTGCACCGCTACACGCGCGGCCTGAATCTCGATTACTTTGTGCTCTTTTCCTCGATCGGCTCGATGGTCGGCAATCCCGGTCAGGCACCCTATGTGGCGGCGAATGCTTTCCTTGACGCGCTGGCACACCACCGGCGAGCGCAAGACCTGCCCGCCATCTGCATTAACTGGGGTGCGCTCAGCCATGTTGGCATGGCGGCGCGCCACCAGGGCGTGGAAGACTACCTCAATCGAATGGGCTTCGGTTCATTGACGCCCGCCCAAGCGCTGAATTTGCTGGACAGGATTCTTGATTGGAAGCCGACCACAATCGGGGCCGCGGTGATGCATTGGGAGGTGCTCCGGCGGTCCTATCCCGCCTGGGCAAGCGCACCCCGCAATTCCATTGTGATGGCCCCCGAAATCGATGGTGGTGCGGCAACCGATGGGCCTTTGCAATTGCTCAGCCAACTCGCGCCCGAGGCGCGGCGCGACGCGATCACGCAGGTTTTCACCGAACTCATCGCGACGGTTCTGCAAATCCCGCTACATCAGATCGATCGCCGCCTATCCTTGCTCAACATGGGAATGGATTCACTGATGGCCATTGAAATTCAGGCAGGGCTCGAACAAAGAATGGGCCTGACGATCTCGACACTCGAACTTATGAAAGACAACAGTGCCGACGAGTTGATCCGGCAGTTTATCGATAGGACCAGCGTTGCCGAAGAGGGTGGGCCGCGGCCGCACATGGATGCTGCCCAAGCCGGTAGTGCGTCTGAGCTGGCCGCGCAACCGCGCGCTGCCAACGAGCTGCTCTCAATGGCCCCCGAAAACCTTAGCGCTGCACTCGACGAGCTATCCGATCACGAGGTGGAGCAGGCACTTCAGGCGCTTCTGGACAAGGAATGAACGACATGATCGAATTCGGGAAGATGGCAGCACCTGCGGCCATGGATAGACGCGCGTTGCTGGCGTCGGCGCTACGCGCCAAAGCGCGCGAACAGGTGACTGCCGTGCCGGTATCGCACGGGCAGAAGGCGCTGTGGTTTCTACACCAGCACGCAAAGGCGGGCTCAGCCTACAACGTCGGTTTCAGCATCCGGATCCGCTCGCGACTGGATGTCGAAGCGCTGAGACGTTCATTGCAGGCTCTGGTGGACCGACACGCCTCGCTGCGCTCGCGCTTTTGCATGATTGACGGGGAATTGATGCAGGAGATCCGTCATTACGAGCCAGTTGCGTTCGAGGTGACCGAGCTGGGCGACTGTGCCGCGGACGAGTTAAGCTCGCAAGTGGCGGCAGCGTATCACCGTCCGTTCGATCTGGAGCGGGGCCCCGTGTTTCGGGTGAATTTATTTTCGCGCGTTGCCGACGACCATATCCTGCTGCTGACGGCTAGCCACATTGTCTATGACGGTTGGTCGTTATGGCTGAACCTGGATGAGCTCGGAAAGCTGTATGCCGGCGAATTGGCAGGGCGGACATCGCCGCTGCCGCTGCTGCACGCCTCGTATCAAGATTACGTGCGCAGGAAGCACAAGATGCTGTCGGGCGCAGAAGGCGAACGGCTTTGGTGCTTCTGGCAAGCCCAATTGTGCGGCGAATTGCCGAATTTGAACCTGCCGACCGACCATACCCGCCCGCCGCTACAGACTTTCAGCGGCGCATCGCAGAAGGTCAGGCTTGACCTCGACCTCGCGGTCCGCTTCAAGCAGATCGCCAGGACGCACGGGGTCACGTTGTCCACGCTATTACTGGCTGCCTATCAAGTTTTGTTACACCGCTATTGCGGACAAGACGACATCTTGGTCGGCGTCCCGACGGTCGGCATGCGAGGTGCCGAGTATGCCGATGTGGTTGGTTATTTCGTCAATCCGGTAGTGGTCCGGGCCGACCTGTCCGGCAATCCGGCGTTCAACGCGTTCCTCGCACAACTCCATCAAACAGTGCTCGCCGCGCTAGAACATCAGGATTTTCCATTCCCGTTGCTTGTGGAAAGGTTGCGATTGAAGCGCGATGCGAGCTATTCCCCGCTCTTTCAGGCTTCGTTTGCGTTCCAGCGGGCGCAACGCGCCGGCGGACTGCTCGACCTGACTGTTCCGGACAAACCGCATGCGCGCGGCACCTGGGGCGGACTGGAGGTCGAGGCTTTCGACCTGGCCCAACAGGAAGGTCAGTTCGACATCGAGCTGGAGCTCATCCACGTTGAAGATTCAATCTTCGGATCATTCAAATACAACGCCGATCTCTTCGACGCCGCAACCATGAAGGAAATGGCGGAGAATTTCTCCGTTCTGCTGCAGGGCATCGCGGCCGATCCGACGCAACATGTCGGCAACATCCCGATCTTGTCGCAAGCCGCCCGCAACCGGAGGCTGGCACTGCGGGCCGATGTCCAGGTACACGACCCGCGCCTGGTATGCCTGCACGACGCTTTCGAATCCCATGCGCGAAGCACGCCGGACGCGGTCGCGCTCGTCCACGCCGATTGCCGATTAACCTACGGCGACCTGAATCACCGAGCCGAGCGTCTCGCGAAGCACCTGCAGAAGCTTGGCGTCGGTCCAGACACGCTGGTCGGCCTATGCATGGAGTCCTCGCCGGAGATGGTGATCGGTATTCTGGGAATCCTCAAAGCCGGGGGCGCCTATGTCCCGATCGATCCGACGACGCCGCAGGCACGCAAGGCGTTCATTCTCGAAGACAGCGCGGTCCAGCTGCTACTGACCAAAAGTGGCTATATCCGGGATCTGCAACCTGGAGGCGCGCAGGTGGTTTGCCTCGATGACCGGGCAGTGCTTGCTGCGATGACGAGCGTTGATCCGATCATATTGGAGCGCGGAGTAACGCCCGATAACCTGGCCTATGTGATTTATACGTCGGGCACCACCGGAAATCCAAAGGGCGTACAAATAACCCACAGAAACGTTGCTCGCCTTTTTGCAGCAAGTGCATCGTGGTACGACTTCGGTGCTAAAGACGTCTGGTCTATGTTTCACTCCTTTGCATTCGACTTTTCTGTCTGGGAGATGTGGGGTGCGTTGTTGCATGGTGGAAGGCTTGTGCTCGTGCCGTACATGACTGCCCGCTCGCCCGCGGCGTTTCGTGAGCTCGTTGCCAGCGAAGGTGTGACAGTACTGAACCAGACCCCGTCGGCGTTCCGTCTTTTCATCCAGGCCGACGCGGAAGCGGCAACTGCACCCCTGTCGTTGCGCTGGGTAATTTTCGGTGGAGAGGCGCTCGATCTGCAAAGCCTGAAGCCCTGGTATGAGCGGCACGGCGAGTCGAAGCCCTGTCTGGTAAATATGTATGGCATCACCGAGACCACAGTGCATGTCACCCGCAGGCTATTAAAAAGAAACGACCTTGATTGTGGCAGGAGCGTGATTGGCGCTCCACTCCCCGATCTCCAGGTCTACCTCCTTGATCCCTACCTGCAGCCGGTTCCCGACGGCGTGGTCGGCGAAATCTACGTTGGTGGCGCCGGCCTGGCGCGCGGCTACCTGCGCCGCCCGGAACTCAACAGCGCCAGATTCATCGCACACCCATTCGATCCCGCACCAGGTGCGCGCCTGTACAAGTCGGGGGACCTCGGCCGTTACCTGCGCGGCGGCGATATCGAGTATCTCGGACGGGTCGACAACCAAGTCAAGATTCGGGGCTTTCGCATTGAATTGGGTGAAATCGAAGCCACGCTGGAATCTCACCCTGGCGTAGACGCAGCAGTGGTCCGTGTGATGAAGCAGCAAAAGGGCGGTGACAAGCTGATTGCCTATGTGGTCGCGCCAGACCGCGCCATGCAGGGGGCACTCTTGCGTCGGTTTCTCCTGGAACGCCTACCTGAATACATGGTGCCTTCGGTCTTCGTGAGCATCGAGCGTTTGCCGCTGACCACGAATGGGAAGGTCGACTATGCAGCCTTGCCTGTTCCAGAAACAACGAGGCGCGACACGGAGCATGCCTATGTTGCGCCGCGCGATCGAGTCGAACAACAGTTGGTGGAAATCTGGGAAGAAGTGCTTGAAGTTGCGCCAATCGGTGTGCACGACGACTTCTTCGACCTTGGTGGCGATTCACTGCTCGCCGTCACTCTGGTTGTGCAGATCGAGCGGAAGTTCAGGAAAAGCCTGCCGGTGGCGACCTTGTTCAGGAATCCTACCATCGAAAAACTCGCACACGGGCTGCACGACAGCGCCGCCGCCGCATGGTCGGCCCTTGTCCCACTCCGCGCCATGGGAACCAGGACACCGTTCTTTTGCGTCGCCGGCGGCGCGGGCAATGCGTTGTGTTTCAATCAGTTGGCCCGCAAGCTGCCCCCTGACCGGGCCTTCTACGGACTACAGGCGGTTGGCCTGGACGGGCACAGTGCACCACTGAGCCGTGTCGAGGACATGGCAGCAGAGCACATCAAGGAGATACGGGAGGTGCAGGCGCACGGCCCGTATCTGCTCGGAGGGCATTGCTTTGGCGCCTGGATCGCGTTTGAGATGGCCCATCAGTTGCAGCAGCAGGGAGAAGAAATCGGCCTGGTTGTGGTGATTGACGCCCCGGCGCCGTTACCTAGGCCAGCGCCTCCGGCGCACGATCTCCTCGATCAAGCGGCATGGATTACCCGGTTCGGCAACATTCTTTCCGAGGCCACTGGACAAGATCTCGGTGTGGATGCTACCGCGTTGCGCTCGCTGGCTCAGGACGCCCAACTGGACTATTTCAGGGCGCGCCTGGAGGCGGGCGCAATCCTGCCGCCCGATACGCCAATCGCCCAAGTGCGCGGCTTGATGCAGGTCTTCGTGCTGAACAGCAAGGCGAGTTACGCGCCGGCAGGACACTCCGCACCACTGGCATTATTTCGCGCCGCCGAATTTCACCCGGATTATGACTATGCCGCCGCCGAGGAACCCGGTGCGGCAACAGCCGAGTCGGCGCTCGGCTGGCACCAGTTTTCGAGCGCCGCGGTCCCGGTGTACTCGGTATCTGGAAATCACATCACGTTGCTGTCCGAGCCGCATGTTTGCGATCTCGCGGAACAGATCGCGCGCTGCGTTGCACAGCTTCCCAAGCTCCAGGTTGAATCCTTGCACACTTTTAATTGAGGACGTCTCGATGAAAAACCTATGCACCCATTTCGCGTTCATGCTGGTTGTAGCACTCGTTGCCGGACTCCGCCCGCAGGTCGCGATGGCTACCAAGCCATTCAGCCAGTTCGTCGATTTCAGCGGCGCGCTGTCCGATACCGGCAACTACGCATCCGTCGGCGGCGCATCGTCGCCATTGTTTTACCAGGGCCGCACCACCAACGGCCCGGTGGCCGCCGAATTGCTTGCCGCGCGGCTCGGGCTCGAGGCGAAACCTTCGTATCACCTCACCGGACGTGCGACCGGCACTAATTTCGCGGTGCGGGATGCATTGGCCGGCGCCGATGGCCCGCACGACCTGCACGCGCAGCTGCGCGCGTATCTCGATCCGCGCGGCGGCAAGGCCGACCCTGACGCGTTCTACCTGATTTTCAATGGCGGCAACGACGTGATTCGGGCGGTGCTGGCGCCCGAGGAACGACAAGCCCAACAGGTACTGGACAATGCGGTAGCAGGATTAGAGAAAGCGCTGCGTACGCTGGTGAAAGCTGGCGCGAAAACCATCATGGCGCCGAACTTTATCGACTTGTCGTTGGTGCCCGCGATACGCAAAGCGAACCTCGCCCCGCGTGCACACCGGCTCTCGCTGGCTTACAACCTGAAATTCGCAGCAATGCTGGACCGTGTCGAGCGCGAGCTGAACGTGCAGTTCATCCACTGGGATTTCAACGGCTTCGTCAACGACGTGATCAACCATGGCCACGAGGTCGGGCTGACCAATCGCCTGGACGCATGCGACGCGCTGCAAGCGGCAGGCCGGTGCGACCCGGATCGTTTTGTCTTTCTGACCGATAACTTCCCGACCGCCAAGGTCCACGAGCTGATGGCACAGGCAATGGCGCTTGCGATTCTGCAGCGCGACCGCGCGGTCAAGTAACCCTGAATGGCGGGCCCTGGGAGGTGGTGCCGTCATCTGCAATTTGTTCTTTACTTTAAAGGCCATCGAATGACACCAACAACCCTTGTCCATGTAATTACGCTCAGTATTTTACTCCTCGTCAGCGCGCCGGCAGCCTGGAGCGCGCAGCCGTCCGACGGTCCCTACGTGGCGCTGGGTGCAGGGAGGAACCGCGTCCAGGACCAGAATATCTCATCCGTCGGCACGCCTTTTGGTCTGCAACCGGGCGGCAATGTCAAAGCGAACGATGGGAGCGTCGCGGTAGCCAGCGTCGGATGGCGCTACTCTAATGGCATGCGCCTCGAGCTCGAAACCAGTTACCGCAAAAATGGCATCTATGAAGCTACCGCCGGATCGCTGCAGCAAGCGAAGGCTAGCGGAAATGAAACAAAGTCCGGCATTTTTTTCAATGCGCTATACCAGTTCGGCAAGACCGGACTCGGCATTTCCCCATATGTCGGCCTCGGAGCTGGCCGCATCAGGACCAAATGGGATGACGTCGTGGTCTCAAACGCCACCCAGTCAGTACGCTTAAACGATAGGGTCAGCGATTCCGCTTACCAAGCCATCGTCGGGTTCTCGTTTCTCGAGGATCTCGTTCCCGGCATGTCGTTCACCGCGGAATATCGGTTGCTTCGGCTTGCCGGTGGACGCACCTATGATGGGCGAGTGGAGCGTTCGCGATTCGGCGCCTTCCCGATTTCCACTGTAGTCGAGCGCAATCAAAACCATGCGCTGATGCTAGGAATGCGTTACGAGTTCGATGGCGGCAAGAAGTAGCACAAAGCGCATGGCGATCGCTATCAGCGGTTGATCGTCCGCGCGGCGTGATGTAACGGTTCCGCATGTCGACTTCTCGGCCATTTATGCAACACGGCCGTTGTACTTATTCGATCGTAAGGAGTGCCTGATGAAAAAAACCATCATCCGAAAAGCGTTAATGCTCCTCGCCATTGCCACGCTGTCGACAGCGGCACAAGGCAGCCACGATATGGCCAACGAGAGGGGCGTCTGGCTGACCGAGAGCGGTAACCTTGAAGTCGAGATTGCGCCATGTGGAAAGGCGCTCTGCGGCACCGTGGTCAGAGTCATCGCGCATCGCGCGATGAGCAGTCCAAGCAATGCTTCCGCGCCGAAGCCCGGCGTCCAGCCGTTACTGGGTATGAAGATCCTTTATGACCTGATGCCCATACGCGAGCACGAGTGGCAAGGACGCGTCTGCAATCGCGACAATGGTGAACCTATGATTGCATCATGACGTTGGACGGGTCCGAACGCCTCTCGTCAACTTTAACCGTTTCACGTCATCACCTTCGGTGGGGTTGCAGGTTAGACTTTGACAGCAAAAAGCGCGCGACTACTTAGAATTTATCCGTAAATAATATTTATTTCTAAAGGTACTTTTCTAAATGTGATGATCGCGGCGGCGAGCTGGTTCAGCGCAACATAGCTCCGATGAAGCTTCTCATATCGGACTAAT
>JAQGMD010000242.1 GCA_028292565.1 Burkholderia sp.
AATTTTACCTGAGCTCATTATTTTTATTACGCCCCGGGAATGGTGGATTTATCAAAGTAGGCGATGATACGCTTTCACATTACATGATGACAATCCAGAGTGGTATCGCTTGTATTGCCGGAATGTCCCAAATCGGCCATAATACGGCCTGTGTCGCCGAGATGGCGGAATAGGTAGACGCACGGGACTCAAAATCCCGCGGTGGTGACACCGTGCCGGTTCGATTCCGGCTCTCGGCACCAATATTGAATGCGCACCCAATGAGGTGCGTTTTTCATTTTGGAGGACACTCTTCTTCTGTTCGCTCCGTGCGAATTCGAACTAGCTCTTATAATGCAGTCGATCATACTGGCCTTGCGTTAGTATCCATTGATTGCAATCACAACCTGCTCCTGAACCAGCAGGAACATTCGGTCCATGCCCGTCTCTCTCGATAACCTGCTGGTAATCGGCATTTCATCCCGCGCCCTGTTTGACCTGGAGGCGGAGGAAGCCATTTTCCGAACGCAAGGCCTGGAAGCCTACCGCCAGCATCAGATTGATAACGAAAACGAGATACTCAAGCTCGGCGCCGGCTTTGCACTGGTGCGCGCACTGCTCAAGCTGAACCGCCTGACGCATAACCAGCGCTTCGTCGAGGTCGTCATCATGTCGAGGAATTCCTCTGAGACATCGATGCGCATCTTTAATTCCATCAAACACTACGAGCTCGATATCACCCGCGCTGTTCTATCCGGCGGTGCATCGCTGGCGCCCTATCTCCAGGCTTTTAACGTCAGCCTGTTCCTCTCGCTGCACGAAGACGACGTGCAGGCCGCGATCAATTCCGGCGTCGCCTCCGCGCTGCTCTACCAAAAACCGGACAACGCATTCGAAGAGCTCGATCAGATCCGGATCGCGTTCGACGGCGACGCGGTGATTTTCTCCGACGAATCGGAGCGGATATTCCAGACGCAAGGCATCGAGGCTTTCGAAAACCACGAGCGGGAAAACGCGTTGAAACCGCTGCCCGAAGGTCCGTTTGCACGTCTGCTGAAGGCGCTCTCTTTTATCCAGAATAATTTCAGGAGCCCCGACGGCCGCACCGCGCCGATCCGTACGGCGTTGGTCACCGCGCGTTCGTCACCGGCGCACGAACGGGTGATCCGCACCTTGCGTGCATGGGACGTCGCCATCGATGAGACGTTTTTCATGGGCGGCGTCGCCAAGTCCGACGTGCTCGCCGCATTCAAGCCTCATATCTTCTTCGACGACCAGCCGGGTCACTGCGACAAGGCGGCGCCGCTGGTCCAGACTGGACGCGTGCCGCTAAGGCATCTGTGATCCTTCCTATCTCCTATAAAAGAACCGCGCGATTTCTAAGGCAATTTTGCTAACGGAATCGCCCGGAGATAAAAATTGAAGAACATAAGCTGACAGAAGCAACACTTCCGGGCTGTCAAAAGTTGCTCCGGAGTTAGAATGGGTTTCCTGCCGGAACGGGTTCACCACTCCGGTCTCAAGAGAAGCCCGGCTATGAGCGATGCGACGCCTTCATTCAAACAGCTGAACCGCACCTTTATAGGCAGCGTGCTGTTCATTGACATCGTCGGTTATTCGAAAAGGACCGTGCCCGGTCAGCATGAGATCAAGGAGCTGTTCAACAAGCTGCTGGCTGAAGCCGTGCAAACCGTCGCGTCGGCCGAGCGCATCATGGTCGACACCGGCGACGGCGCCGGCATCGCCTTCCTCGGCGATCCCGAAGACGCGTTGTTTGCGGCACTGTCACTACGAGACGCCATCGATGCCGGACGCGCCACGCTTGGCGAGCCGGGCTTCGTGCGCATGGGCATCAATCTCGGCCCTCTGAAAATGGTCCGCGATATCAACGGCCATACCAACATGATCGGCGATGGCGTCAACGATGCGCAGCGCGTGATGAGCTTTGCTGAGCCGGGGCAAGTGATGGTCGCACATTCGTATTACGACATCATCTCGCGCTTTTCCCGCGATTACGCACAGCTGTTCGTGTATGAAGGCACGCGCCACGACAAGCACGTGCGCGAGCATGAGATCTACCGTTTCGGACCGGTCGACGACACCGAGAACCTGGCCGAGAAACTGAGGGACCGCTCGCGTGCGAGACAAATCGACGCGGTTGACGGACGCGACACGTCGGTTTCCCGTGGCGCGGCGGCGTCCAAAAGATCTGCGGTGGAAGCGCGCAAAAGGAGGAAAGCCTTGTCCCGCTTCGGAATGATCGTCACCGCGGTCGGCGCCGTTTCCACGGTGGGCGCCGTATGGTCCTGGACCAGTACGCCGCAACCGGCAAACGTCGCGAGCCTTCCCGTCCAACGCATTGAAACCCCCGCCGAGGCCGTGGAAGCGCCTTCTTCCGAAAAGCTGAAGCGGGATGCCATTGCGGCACTCGCTGCAGCGAACACAAAGAAAGCGCCGGCGGACAGCGTGGAAGAAAAATCGGCAAAGAACATCGAGCACCCTGCGTCGCCGGAAGTCAAACCCGGCACCGTAAAACTGGCCGTTCAACCATGGGGAGAAATTTATGTTGACGGCAGCAAGCGCGGCCTCAGCCCGCCGCTCAGGTCGATTACTCTCCCGCCCGGCAAACATAAAGTTGAAATCCGCAATGGCCAGTTTGCGGTTTACAAGCAGACCGTCGACGTTCAGAGCGGCAAGGAACTGACGGTGCGCTACGCTTTTTGACAGGAAGCACCCGCCATGCATCGAATGAAGTTCGCCCTACCCGCAGCCCTGTTCCTGAGCGCCTGCGCACAACTGCCGAAGCCAGGCGACGGCCTTCCGGGCTTGTTCCACTCGGAAGCGCAAACGCTCTATCAGCAGGGGCTCGTCAAATACCGCGAAAGCCACTTCGATGCCGCGCTTGCCGATTTTTCCACCGCGACGGCAAGCGGCAAACTGAGTTCGGCCGAAGCGGTCAATGCGCGCAAGCATATGGCGTTCATCCAATGCAGCAATGGCCGCGAATTACTGTGCCGCGAACAGTTCCAGGCGATCCTGAAGGTCGAACCGCAATTCGAACTGGCGGCGAACGAGACCAGCCATCCGGTGTGGGGTCCGGTGTGGCGGTCGGTCAAAGGCGCTGCCGCGGAACAACGCGCAGTGGCGAAGGCGAGCGGCTTCCTGGCGAGCGCCGCACAGCAAAAGCTGGCGGAAGGGGTAAAGGGATACGAGCAGGGAAATTACAAGGAGGCGATCGACAAGCTGCAGGGCGCGCTCAATAGTGGCTTGCCGGACCGCACCGACCAGATCATCGCGCACAAATATTCGGCATTTGGCTATTGCCTGACACGACGCGTGCCCCTATGCCAGGGCGAATTCCGCAAGATATTTAACCTCGATCCGCTTTTCACATTACTGCCATCGGAGAATGGCCATCCGGCGTGGGCGTCAAGTTATCGGCAGGAAAAAGCCGCGGCATCCAAGCAGCGCTTGAAAAAGAAGTAAGACCATAAAAAAGCCGTTGACCCTGATCGGGGCAACGGCTTTTTTGCTGAACTTTTAGTAAGTGAAGGATCAGTAGGTGCTCATCAAAGAGCGATGCGTCAGCGTTCCGCCACCGCGTCCATCACGCACAATGCCGTCATGTTCACGATACGCCGTACCGTCGCCGATGGCGTCAGGACGTGAACCGGTTTCGGGCAACCGAGCAGGATCGGACCGATTGCTATACCGTTGCCGGCAGCCGTCTTCAACAAGTTGTAGGAAATGTTGGCCGCATCGATATTAGGAAGAACCAGCAGGTTGGCTTCGCTCTTTAACGGTGTGTCCGGCATCATCTTCTTCAGCAACCCGTGGTCGAGCGCAGCATCACCGTGCATCTCGCCATCGATCTCCAGATCCGGGGCCTGTTCGCGGATGATTTCGAGCGCCCTGCGCATCTTCCGCGCCGACTCGCTGTTGGTTGTGCCGAAGTTGGAACCCGACAGCAACGCAGCACGCGGCAGCACACCAAAACGACGCATCTCTGCTGCAGCCATGATCGTGATTTCCGCTATTTCCTCCGCAGTCGGGTTCTCGTTGACGTGCGTATCCACCATCACCACCTGCCGCTGCGGCAGGATCAGCGCGTTCATGGCGGCATACACTGTGGCACCCTCGCTTTTGCCCAGGATCTGGTCTATGTAGTTCAGGTGCAGATCGGTGGTGCCGTACGTGCCGCAGATCATGCCGTCGGCGTGCCCTTTATGGACCGTCATTGTGCCGATCAGCGTGTGGCGACGGCGCATTTCAAGTTTGGCGTACTGCTCGGTGATGCCCTTGCGCCGCGTCAGCGCCAGGTAAGTCTGCCAGTAATCGCGATAGCGCTCGTCCTGTGTCGGGTTGATGATTTCGAAATCCACACCCGGCCGCAGGCGCAAGCCGAATCTTTCGATGCGTTGGGCCAGCACTTCGGGCCGGCCGATCAGGATCGGGCTGGCGAGTTTTTCGTCGACGACGATCTGGACGGCGCGCAGCACCCGCTCTTCTTCGCCTTCCGCAAAGACGATGCGCTTCCTGTCGGCCGGGGCTTTCTTGGCAATCTGGAAGATCGGCTTCATGAAAGTGCCGCTGCGGTAGACGAATTGCTGCAGGTGCTCGGTATAGGCCTGCATGTCCTTGATCGGACGCGACGCCACTCCGGCCTCTTCCGCCGCTTTCGCAACCGCCGGCGCGATCTTCATCATCAGGCGCGGGTCGAATGGCTTCGGAATCAGGTATTCAGCACCGAACGACAGGTTGCTGATGCCGTAGGCGGAAGCGACGATGTCGGACTGCTCCGCTTGCGCCAGGTCGGCGATCGCGTGTACCACCGCAATTTCCATCTCGCGCGTGATCGTGGTTGCGCCGCAATCGAGCGCACCGCGGAAGATGTACGGGAAGCAAAGGACGTTATTGACCTGGTTTGGATAGTCCGAACGACCGGTGGCGATGATGGCGTCGGCGCGCACCGCCGTCGCATCTTCTGGAAGGATTTCCGGTGACGGATTGGCAAGTGCGAGAATCAGCGGCTTCGGCGCCATGGTTTTGACCATGTCGGGCTTGAGCACGCCGCCGGCGGACAGGCCGAGGAAAATGTCGGCGCCCGGAATCACTTCCGACAAGGTGCGCGCATCCGTTTCTTGCGCAAAGCGTTCCTTGTCCGCGTCCATCAATTCCTTGCGGCCCTTGTAGACGACCCCGGCCAGGTCGGTGACGTAGATATTCTTGAGCGGGAAACCGAGATCAACCAGCAATTCGAGGCATGCCAGTGCCGCGGCGCCGGCGCCGGAAACAACCAGCTTGCATTCCTTGATGTCCTTGCCGACCACCTTCAGGCCGTTGAGGATCGCGGCGCCCACAATGATGGCGGTGCCGTGCTGGTCGTCGTGGAAGACCGGAATCTTCATCCGCTCACGCAGCTTACTCTCGTTGTAAAAGCACTCGGGCTCCTTGATGTCTTCCAGGTTCACGCCGCCTTAAGTCGTTTCCAATGAGGCGATGATGTCGACCAGCTTGTCTGGGTCGTTTTCGTTGATTTCGATATCAAACACATCGATACCGGCAAATTTCTTGAAAAGCACGCCTTTGCCTTCCATGACCGGCTTGGATGCCAGCGGGCCGATATTGCCCAGGCCGAGAACCGCCGTACCGTTGGAAATGACGGCGACGAGATTGCCGCGCGCTGTGTACTTAAATGCATTGGCGGGATCGGCAACGATCTCTTCGCAGGCGGAGGCAACCCCCGGGGAATAGGCAAGCGCGAGGTCGCGCTGGTTGGTCAGGGACTTGGTCGGCGTGACGCTGATTTTGCCGGGAGTGGGAAATTCGTGGTATTCCAGCGCCGCCTGGCGTAACTGCTGTCTTCTTTCTTCTTTTCGGTCGTTTGGTGCGTCCATGTCTCTGCCAGCCTTCCTATTTACACTTACGGGAAACTTACGATTTTATCAGAGGGCATCCTCTCCTCAGTTGGGCTATTTTGCGTGAAACCCGTTTCCGGCAGGTAAATTTTAATAAGGCAAGCAAATAACTATCGAAAGAATTGAGACAATCAATTTCCTTTATTGATTAATGTTCTCTATCATCCACTCCATACCGATTGTGCATACCCAATCGACTGATGAACCCACACAGGAGTGAAGCATGACAAACCAGAATTCCGTCACCATCCAGAATCTCGAAGCTGCTTTTGCCGGCGAATCGATGGCCCATATTAAATATCGCTATTTCGCCAAGCTCGCCCGTGAATCCGGTGCGCATGAAGTCGCCAAAATTTTTGAAGAGACCGCCGACCAGGAAGTCATGCACGCATTCGGCCACCTCGATCTGCTGTACCCGAAGGCGCAAATGACCCCGGCCAAGTCGCTGGAAATCGCGATCGAAGGCGAAACCTACGAATACACCGAGATGTATCCGAAATTCCGCCACCTCGCGGTGGAAGAAGGCAACCAGTCGGCAGTCGCGGAATTCGACGAACAGATCGCCGAGTCGAAGGAGCACGCTGAGAACTTCAAGCGCACGCTGGAAATCGCGGCCAAGCGTTTCGCTGCGCTGGCGAAGGTTGAAGAGCGTCATGCGAATAACTACCGCGCCACTCTCGCCGCAACACAGAAGTAAGCAACCCATTACCAAATTCAGAAAAGGATCACCATGAAAACTTATCAATGCATCGTTTGCGGTTTCATTTATGACGAAGCAGCCGGAATGCCGGAAGATGGCATCGCTGCAGGCACCAGGTGGGATGACATTCCTGCGAACTGGGAATGCCCGGATTGCGGTGTGGCCAAGGCGGACTTTGATATGGTTGAGGTTTGAGCTGGAAGCGACCGTCACTGGCTAGCGTCGCAACATAGCGAGCACCCCTATCCACTATACGGAGCACAGGCTTGCAAGCCTGTGCCGTTTCGCAGGCGGACGGCATGCTGTCCGAAACCCCCGCTTCCCCTGCAAGGGGGAAGGTGAGAAATGCGGCGCTAAGCGCCAAAGAACGGAACACCATGAAACAAATCGTCATCGTAGGGGCCGGACTTGCCGGCTATACCGCAGCACGTGAATTCCGCAAGCTGGACAAGACCACTCCGCTGATTATCATTACAGCCGACGATGGCGGCTTCTACTCCAAGCCCATGCTCTCGAATGCGTTCGCGCAAAACAAACGCGCCGAGCAACTGGTCACACAGACCGCCGCCCAAATGGCGCAGCAGGTCAGCGCGAACATCATGACGGGCACCCGCGTTATCAACATTGACGCCGCAGCCAAAACCGTGGACACGACTGCCGGCACTTATGAATACGGAAAACTGATCATCGCGGTGGGCGCGCAACCAATCCGCTTGCCGATCGCCGGCGATGCGGAAGACCAGATCCTGTCGGTGAACCACATCAGCGACTATGCGGCATTCCGCACTTCCGTCTCCAGGTTTGGCGAGGGTGGTGTGGCGCGGGTAACGATACTCGGCGCAGGACTGATAGGCTGCGAATTCGCTGATGATCTTTCCGGCGCGGGCCATGCAGTCACGCTGATCGATCCGAATCCGGTGCCGCTGTCTGCACTCGCGGCGCCTGCGCTGTCGGAAGGATTGCGGGAAGCCCTGGTAGCGAAAGAGGTTGCATTACAGCTCGGAACCACCGCCACCGCGGTAAATAGGGCCGGCGACGCATTGCGGGTGACGCTTGCCAATGGCACCTCGTTTGAAACCGACATCGTGCTGTCGGCCGTCGGCTTGCGGCCGGACCTGAGACTGGCGCAGGCGGCAAACCTGTCAACCGGTCGCGGCATCATGGTCGACATCACCGGCCGCACCAGCGCCATGGATGTGTACGCACTCGGCGATTGCGCAGAATATACAAGCGAAGGCGGCACTCGTACCCTGCCCTACATTGCGCCATTGATGACCGCGGCTCGGGCCATTGCCCGCACGCTGACGGGAGAACCTACCGCAATCGACCTGAAAGCAGCACCTGTCATCGTCAAGACGCCGTCCTATCCGCTGGCCCTGGTGCCGCCACCGTTGCATGCGATTGCAGGCGGTTCCTGGCACGCGGAGCAGAACGGTACGCGCACGATCTGCCGCTTTTACGATGGCGCCGGGGTAATGTGCGGCTTCGGTGTCTCGCCGCAAGAGGCAACTATCCGTGCGGAACTGCTCGCGGCACTCGGAAGCGCGAACTCCGGCGCGGCGAATATAGCAGCCTGATGCTTTGCCTCTCCCGCGCAGGGAGGGGCAAGCTTTCATTCCCGGCGACCGTGTAACCTCGCTCTCGCGCATCATTCGGTACAATCGCGTCATGTTGTCCGAATTCGATCTGATTGCCCAATACTTCACCCGCCCCGTACGGCCCGATAGCCGGGTGGCGCTGGGTGTCGGTGATGACTGCGCGCTATGGATGCCGACGCCGGGGATGCAATCGGCGGTGTCCACCGACATGCTGGTGGAAGGCCGGCATTTTTTCCCGGGCGCAGACCCGCTTTCCCTCGGCCACAAATGCCTGGCCGTCAATTTATCCGACCTCGCCGCGATGGGCGCAAAGCCGATCGCATTTACGCTTGCATTGTCTTTACCGGAGGCACACGCCGAGTGGCTTGCGCCGTTTTCCAAAGGTTTGCTGGCACTCGCGGATGAGCATGCCTGCGAACTGATCGGCGGCGATACCACCAAAGGCCCGCTAAACATATGCATCACTGTTTTTGGCGAAGTGCCGCCGGGACAGGCGTTACGGCGTGACGCCGCGCAACCCGGTGATGACATCTGGATTTCCGGTACGCTCGGCGATGCGCGATTGGCGTTGGCCGCCTATCGCAATGAAATCGCACTGAACGACGCATCACTTGATGCCGCATCCGCGCGTATGCATGCGCCGACGCCCCGTGTTCCCCTTGGCATTGCCTTGCGCGGCATTGCACGTGCTGCCATCGACATATCCGACGGCCTGGCCGGCGATCTGTCGCATATCCTCAAGCGCTCCAATGCAGGCGCAACGCTCGCTGTTGACTCGCTGCCGGCCGGACCGATGCTGGCAAGACAATCGCTCGACCTCCGTCGTCGCTTCACTCTCGCCGGCGGTGACGATTATGAATTGTGCTTTACCGCGCCAGCCGACAGGCGCGATGCGGTGCTCGCCACCGCCCTCGCATGCGGCACCAGCGTGACCCGCGTCGGCCTCATCGACGATGTACCCGGCTTGCGGCTGGTCGACGCCAATGGCGCACCGCTGGATTTGCTAGTCGCTTCTTTCGACCATTTCACATCGCCATGACCACTCCGGATCCCAGCCAACAGCCATACATCACCAAACCGAACGCCCGCTTCATGCTGTCCAACCCTGCTCACCTGATTGCCCAGGGCTTTGGCAGCGGGTTATCGCCGTACCTGCCGGGTACCATGGGTACATTGTTCGGATGGCTGTCCTTTTACGTATTGACGATGCGCTGGCCGGACGTGTTTACACCGACGAACTGGCTTTTGCTGATCGCAGCCGGTTTTGCAGTCGGCGTATGGGCATGCCATGAGACCGGCCGCAATCTCGGCGTTGCCGATCACGGCAGCATGGTATGGGACGAGATCATTGCGTTCTGGCTGGTGCTGGTGTTCCTGATGCCGGCGGATTTTGCGACCCAGTGCTGGGCGTTTGTGTTGTTCCGTTTTTTTGATATGGTCAAGCCGTCGCCTATCCGGTATTTCGACCGGCGTTTCAAGGGGGGGATTGGGGTGATGTGGGACGATATTGTGGCGTCGTTTTATACGTTGCTGGTTTTTGCGGTTTGGCACTCTCTTTGACGGCGCCATCTTGATTTCCGGCGCCTGCGCCACACTTCTCACCTAGGGGAAGGTGAGAAATGAAGGCGCAAGCGCCGTCAATCACATTGAAGTGGCCGCCCGAGCCGCCTGATCGTAAAGCCCCGACAGCACTCGCAGAAACCGCGCCAACTCACTCAACTCATAACTCTCGGTCCCATCCCCCTGCAGCCCAGACACCAGCACCTGCTCCCGAATATCAAAATACCGTTTGCACAGCGCCTGTCCGGCATCATTGGTCGAGTACAGCACCTCTTTGCCACGCCGTTCGGTTTTCACCAGGCCGAGGCTTTGCAGCTTCTTCAATGAGTAATTGACGATATGCGTGTCTTCAATGTTCAGGATGAACGCGATATCGGCCAGTTTCTTTTCACGCGCGCGGTGATTGATATGGTGCAGCACCAATACGTCGGTGATCGTCATGTCCTTCATGCCCGCGGCCGACATGCATCGGACTGCCCAGCGGTTGAACGCATTGCTTGCGATGATGAGGCCGAACTCGAATTCGCTCAGTTCGGCACTCTGGCCTGATGCAAGGTGAGCGGAAGAGACGATCGGCATTTTCTTGGTTGCCGTAGCCGCTGATTGTGGTGCCGGCGCGAGTGCTGGTGCCGTCTTAGTCTTTGTGCTGTTTTTTTCCTTGGGCATGACGAAAACTCCGAATAGTTTTTATAAGTTGCCAAGATTTCACTTATTCATGAAATCCGTAACCAGCATCTTACCCGGAGAATGCGTAATACAAAAAGGAATCCGGCTGAGTTCAGCGACATACTGGGGGGTCACACCGCAAGCCCAGAATACCGGCAGCTCATCGTCGAGAATAGCGACCGGATCACCGAAATCCGGCTTCGACAAATCGGCGATTCCGATTTCCCCCGGGTGGCCGATATGAACCGGAGCGCCATGCACCTGCGGAAATGCGGCGGATATCTCGACGGCACGAGCTACGACCCGGCTCTTGACCGGTCGCATGCTGACCACCATGTTGCCCTCGAACCGTCCGGCAGAGACGCAAGGAATATTGGTCTTGAACATCGCGACGTTGATGCCCTGCTCCACGTGTCGCAGCGGAATCCCGCCTTCGACCAGCGCGCTCTCGAAGGAGAAGCTGCAGCCGATCAGGAAAGTCACCAGGTCGTCGCGCCAGTAGGAAGAGATATCCGTCACTTCACGAGTGAGCTGGCCATTGTCGTATATGCGATATCCCGGAACGTCGGTGCGGATGTCCGCGCCAGGCGCACAACGCGGCATCACGTGTCCGGGTTCCAGCACTTCGACCAGCGGACAGGGCTTCGGATTACGCTGGCAAAACAGCAGAAAATCGAACGCATATTCGCGCGGCACGATCATCATGTTGGCCTGCACATAGCCGTGCGCGACACCGGCCGTCGGTCCGGTGAATTCGCCGGTGCGGCACAATCCGCGTACGTCTTCGGGTGAGAGCGCTTGAGTGGTCATGATCATAGTCCCAGGTAAGCTTTTTTTATGTCTTCGTTATTGAGCAAATCCTTGCCCGTGCCTTCCATCACGATCCGCCCGGTCTGGATCACATAGCCGTAATCGGCAATGGCCAGCGCTTTATGCAGGCTCTGTTCGACCAGCAACACCGATACGCCCTGCTCGTTGACCAGCCTGATAGTGTCGAGCACTTTGGTCACGAACTTCGGCGCAATCCCCCATGAGGGCTCATCCAGCAACAGCATCTTCGGCTTGGCCATCAGGCCCCGCCCGATCGCGAGCATCTGTTGTTCACCGCCGCTCATGGTGCCGGCCAGCTGGCTGCGGCGCTCCTTCAGGATCGGGAACAAGCCGTATATGTGGTCGAGCGACTCCTGTACTCCGCGCGCATCGGTCCTGGTATAGGCGCCGAGCTCCAGGTTGCGCTGCACCGTCAGGCGCGCAAACAGGCGCCGTCCTTCCGGCACCAGCGACAAGCCCATCGGCACGCGCTTGTGTGCCGGTACATTCTGAATTTCGACACCGTTGAAGGTGATCTGGCCCTGGTCGGCCGCGTTAAGCCCGGCGATGGCGCGCAAGGTGGTCGACTTGCCATTGCCATTGCCGCCTACCAGCGCCACCAGCTTGCCTTTGCCGACTTGCAGGTCAACCTTCGATACCGCCAGCACGCCGTCATAACTCACCCGCAAATTGCGAACCTGTAACATCACTCTTCTCCCAGATACGCGGCAATCACTTGGGGATTATTCGATACGTCCGCCGGCTTGCCATCGGCAATTTTCTTGCCGTAGTCGAGCACCACTATCGAGTCGGCAATCGGCATGATGCCCTCGAGGACGTGTTCGACGATCAGGCAGGAAATGCCGCGCTCGCGGATCTTCAGCACTACATCGACCGTCTCCTTGACTTCGGTGGGATTGAGACCGGCCATGACTTCATCCATCAACAGCAACTGCGGCTGCACTGCGAGTGCACGCGCGACAGCCAGCCGGCGTTGCTCGCTGATGGTCATGCTGGCAGCCGGTTTCTCGCGGAACCTGCCGAGGTTGACGAAATTGAGGAGGTCGATGGCCTTGCTTCGCGCGGTGCGCACATCACGGTTGATCAGGAACGCACCGACCATCACGTTTTCCAGGGCCGTCATGCTGGTGAAGGTGCGAGCGACCTGGAACGTGCGGCCGATGCCGGCGCGGGCGCATTGTTCAGGCGTGAAGCCGGAAATCTTCTTCCCGTTGAGCGAGATGTCGCCCGAGGTGGGAGCGAAATAACCGGCGATGCAATTGAACATCGTGGTTTTGCCGGCGCCGTTGGGACCGATCAAGCCGACGATCTGGCCTGCGCCAATTTCGAAGGACACATCCTGGTTGGCAGTGATGCCGCCAAATTTCTTGGTAACGTTCTCGACTCGTAACAAGCTCATATTTTATTCCCCCTTGCCAGCCTGTGCCTTAAGCGCCTCGCGCCTGGCGAAGAAACTCTTGAACCAACCCATCACGCCGGTTGGGTAAAACACCGCGATGACAATGATTAGTGCCGCATATATGATCAGGTCCGTTCCACGCCCGGAGCCACCGAACAGCACCCGCGTACCTTCATCCACGGCGGTCAGAACGCCCGCGCCTACCAGTGGGCCGAACAACGTGCCGATTCCACCCAGGATCGACACCAGCGCCATCTTTATCGATAGTCCCGTTCCTAAGACGGAAGCAGGATCGATGTACAGTTCCTTCTGCGCATAAAGGCTGCCGCCCAGTGCAGTGAAAAAACTGCTGACGGCAAAAGCGACCTGCTTATACTTGCTCAAGTTCACGCCGAGGCTTCTGGCTGCGTCCGGCTCATCCTTGATCGCGCGGAAATAGCATCCGAGAAAGCTGCGATCAATTAAAAAATTTACCAGTAGCGTTACCAGCAGCAGGCCTAGCGCGATGTAGTAGTACGGCACCTTGGACGAGAAGATCATCGCACTCCAACCTTCGCGCTCAATCGGGATGGTGAGGCCGACCGCTGATCCAGCGAACTCCCAGTTGGTAAATACAATCTGCACGATTTCGGCGACTGCGATAGTCGCCATCGTGAAATAGTGGCCCTTCAGGCGGAAGCAGGACCAGCCAATAACCACGCTGATTGCCGCGGCCAGGATGCCGCCGGCAAGCATTGCCAGCCACGGATTAAGTCCCAATTGCGTGAAAAGCAATGTGGATGTATATGCACCCAACCCGTAAAAAGCTGCATGCCCTAGCGATACTTGTCCCGCATAGCCACCGACGATATTCCATGCGACACCCATTTGGGCCGCCATCAAAATCAGGATTGCAACGTTTTGATGGGCCGGACTTTCAATCAGCCAAGGTAGAGCGAAGGCCAGTACCAGGCAAAGCAGTAAAAGAAACTGCGTTGCCGTAGATGTCTTGATTGGGTCTGCACGTCGTTCAAGCGGCTGCGTAATCATTGGATTTTTACTCATGATCGTATCTTTCATATACGTGATAACTCAATCAAGCCTTGCCCATCAAACCTTGAGGACGAAACATCAGCACGGCCAGGAAGAGGGCAAGCACGATCGCCAGCTTGTACTGGGGGCCGAGCAGGAACCCGCCGAGCACTTCAATAACACCAACCAGTATGCCCGCGATCAGTGCACCTACTATGCTGCCGAAACCGCCGAGGTTGACCACGACAAAAGCAATCAGGATGAAGTTGGCCCCGACCTCAGGAAAGATCGGAAAGAAGGTGGAAAGCAGTGCTCCGGCAATGCCGGCGCATGCCGCACCGATGCCCCATGCGAGGGAAAACATCTTTTGTGAGTCGATTCCCATCAGTCGCGCAGCATCCTTGTCTGCGGCAGTCGCTTCCAACGCTGCACCTGCCCTCGTTTTTGTCAGAAACAAATACACACCCATTGTTACCAGAATAGCGCCAACGCCTGCAACTACCTGCGGCTGACCGACCTGAATGCCCGCAATAGACAGGCTACCGCTAGCTATGGACTGTTCGACTGTTCTGAAATCCGGCTTCCACAAGAACTGCGCAATGCCGCGAAACAGCAGCATCAGTCCAAAGGTAGTGAAGAGCTGCGACACCATGGGTGCGTTAATGATTTTGTTGATCACCAGCTTGTAGACCATGACACCCAGACCGAACAAAAACAAAGTCGTCAGCGGCAGGGTAAATATCGGGTCCAGCGCATACAATGCGTAGAGCCAAAAACTGGAATACATCCCGAACATCAAAAATTCACCATGTGAGAAATTGATGATGTCCATCACGCCGAAAATCATGGTGAGCCCAATCGCTACCAGGGCATAGATCAACCCGATCAGCACCCCGGACGCCAAGGTTTGCATAAATATTTCTAAAGTCATTTCTAATTCTCCTCCTACCAGCGTTCCGTATTCACCGCTGCCAATTCCGGTTGATGAGCTTGAGCTCCAGCTGCAAATTGCTACAGCTGGAACGCTTTAATTCAGATCTGCTTCGGCCGCCGGACCATGCCGGCGGCTTAAGGCACCTTAAGGGATTTGCTTCCGCTGGTCCCACTTCGGCATTGGCCACACCACGTCGCGTGTTGCCAGGTCGAACGGCCAGACCGTGTTGTACTTGCCGTCGATGATCTGTACCAGGATGCCGGAGCCGTACATGTTCTGGCCGGCCG
>JAQGMD010000258.1 GCA_028292565.1 Burkholderia sp.
CTTCCAACGGCGACGGTTGCGACGCGATGTTGAATGCAAGGTAGGCACAGGGAGCACGGTCTACACGTGAAACGTGCGCCGGGCGCACGGCTTCCCGGCAGAGTTGAAGGATATAACAGATCATCCATTTTCAACCGGTGAGCCGCGCGCCAGGCGCACGTTCCAGCAAGCTTTCTTTTATACCCGCATTCCCCTGTTGCAAGCGGAAATGCGGTCATGCGTCAACGTTGTGTTTCCACCTGTACCAGCGGGTCCGAAGATGCCGGCGGCAAAGGTTTGCGTTCACGCGGCTTGCGTGGAGGCGGCGCATACTGTGCAGCCGCTTCCTGCGCCGCGCGCAGCTTTTCCGGGTCGGTCACGGCGAGGCTCAGGCCGGCGGCGTTCAACACTTCGCGGAACTCTTCCAGTTGCGGGCCCGCGGAGGGCGCCGACGCAGCCGGCGTCACCCTGGCTGGCATCGCCGCGGCAGGTGCCTTGGCGGCAGGCGCAGCTTCAACCGGCGCGGCTTCAACCGGCGCGGCTTCAACTGGCGCGGCTTCAACCGGCGCGGCTTTTACCGGCGCGGCTTCAACCGACGCGGCTTTTACCGGCGCAGCTTCAAACGACGCGGCTTCAACCGGCGCGGCTGCAATCGGCGCAGGTTTGGCCGGGGTCGCAAGTTCGGCAGGCGCTCGGGCCGAGGCAGATGCTGCGGCTTCGGCTGGCGCGGCAACCGGAGCGATCGGCTCCACCGCAGTTGCCTGCGTCACCGGTGCTTCCGCCACGTCGGGCGACGGCGCAGCTTCGACAGCCGGCGCTTCGGGCGGGGTCGCCTCCGCTGCGGCGGCTTGCGCAATGGCTTCCGCCAGTTCCGGCGAGTGCGGCACTTCCTGCGGAATCAGCGGCGCGGCGATTGCAGCGGTCAACACCGTCTCCGCCTGCGCCTCTTCCGGTGCGTTTTCCATCTCCGGCAGTCCGAGTTGACCCGGCGCCGGGCGTGTTACCGGAGCGGCCGAAACAGGTTCCGGGGTTTCAGGCACGGCAGGTGCAGCCGCAACGTTAACCGTGTCTGCGACGGCGCCTTCGCCGTTTTCCATCTCTTCACCGGCTTCTCCCGCTTCTCCTGCCTCGCGTTCGCGGCGATTGCGATTGCGGCCGCCACGGCGACGACGGCGGCGTGGCTGGTCTTCGCCTTCCTCACCCGCTTCCATCGTTTCGGCGGAGCCTGCTTCCATGGCTTCCTGATCCGCATCGGCTTGTGTCGCAGCTGGCGCCGACACTGGCGAAGGCGCTGCTGAAGCCAGCGTCGCTGCCGGCAGCGACGCGGCCTGGTTCAACAGGTCGTCTTTTTCCGTTTCGGCGACGGCTTCCTTACGCTCTTCGCGCGGTGCGCGTTGCGGACGTTCGGCATTGCGTTCGCGCTTCGCTTCGCCTGCTTCACGCGGCTCGCGTTGTTCGCGCGCCTCGCGCGGTTCCCTCGGTTCGCGTGGTTCCCGCGGCTCGCGCACTTCGCGTGGCTCCTTCGGCTCTCGCGGCTCCCTTGGCGGGCGCGGCGGACGCGCATTTTGGGCCGGCGCGGCGACCGCCGGCGCTGTCGCCTGGCGACCCGACTCTTCACGCAGTTCCGTCTTGACCGCATCTGTCTTCACGGCGTCGCGTTCTTCCCCACGCTCACGGCCGCCACGGCCGCCACGGGTACGGCCACGCTGGCCACGTCCATTGCGCTCGTTGCGTTCACGGCTTTGCTGCGGTTTTTCCGCAGCCGGTGGTGCGGCCAACACGACCGGTTCAACCGCTTTCTTGCGGAAGAAGCCGAACAGCTTGCTGAAGAAGCCTTCCTCGACTGCTTCCCTGACGGCCGGGGCCGCCGGCGCCGGTTCAGGCTGTTTGCGCTCGACGATCGGTGCGGGCTGATCCGGGGTAATCGTTTTGACCATTGCTTCCTGGCGCGGCTTGATTTCTTCCTTCTGCCGTTTCGCGTAGCTGATATCGGTATCCGCCTCCTCGGCCATGGCATAGCTGGCTTGCATTTCTTCGAGGCGCGGATCGTCCTGCTTGATGCGCTCGAGCTTGTAGTGCGGCGTTTCCAGGTGTTTGTTCGGAATCAGGATGACGGCAACCCGGTGGCGGGTTTCGATTTTCAGGATCTCGCCGCGCTTTTCATTCAGCAGGAACGCGGCCACGTCGACCGGCGCCTGGACATGGATCGAGGCCGAATTTTCTTTCATCGCCTCTTCCTGGATGATCCGCAATACTTGCAAAGCGGACGATTCGGTATCGCGAATATGGCCAGTGCCATTGCAGCGCGGGCAAGTCACATGGCTGCCTTCCGACAGCGATGGGCGCAGGCGCTGGCGCGACAGTTCCATCAGGCCGAAGCGGGAAATCTTGCCCATCTGCACGCGGGCACGATCGTAATGCAGCGCGTCCTTCAGGCGGGTTTCGACTTCGCGCTGGTTCTTGGTGTTTTCCATGTCGATGAAGTCGATCACGATCAGGCCGCCCAAGTCGCGCAGGCGTAACTGACGGGCAACTTCATCGGCTGCTTCGAGGTTGGTGTTGAGCGCGGTGGATTCGATGTCGCTGCCGCGCGTGGCGCGGGCCGAGTTGACGTCGACCGAGACCAGGGCTTCGGTGTGATCGATCACGATCGCGCCGCCGGATGGCAGAGGCACGGTACGCGAGTAGGCGGTTTCAATCTGGTGTTCAATCTGGAAACGCGAGAACAGCGGCACGTCGTCGCGATAGCGTTTGACCCGGTGCACCATGTCCGGCATCACGTGGCTCATGAACTGCTGCGCCTGTTCGTAGATGTCGTCGGTGTCGATCAGGATTTCGCCGATATCCGGCTGGAAATAATCGCGGATCGCGCGGATCACCAGCGATGATTCCTGGTAAATCAGGAACGCGCCGGAGGATGACTGGCCGGCGCCTTCGATTGCGCGCCACAGTTGCATCAGGTAATTCAAGTCCCACTGCAGTTCATCGACATTGCGGCCGATACCGGCGGTGCGGGCAATTACCGACATGCCAGAGGGCAGGTCGAGCTTGTCCATGGTTTCGCGCAGTTCCTGGCGGTCTTCGCCTTCCACACGGCGAGAAACACCGCCGCCGCGCGGGTTGTTCGGCATCAACACCAGATAGCGGCCGGCCAGCGAAATGAAGGAGGTAAGGGCGGCGCCTTTGTTGCCACGCTCTTCCTTTTCCACCTGGACCACGATTTCCTGGCCTTCGCGGAGTGCGTCCTTGATGGATGCATTGCGCACATCCACGCCTTCGCGGAAATAGGTGCGGGCAACTTCCTTGAACGGCAGGAAGCCATGCCGTTCTTCGCCGTAATTGACGAAGCAGGCCTCCAGCGATGGCTCGATGCGGGTAATGACGCCCTTGTAGATGTTGGACTTGCGTTGTTCGCGTCCGGTCGTCTCGATGTCAATGTCGATCAGCTTTTGCCCATCAACAATGGCCACGCGCAACTCTTCCTGCTGCGTGGCGTTAAACAACATGCGTTTCATTTTATTTTGCTCCGGGACCCGAAGGTCTCTCTAGTGCTGCTCTGTGCAGCAAAGTACAGGGATGTACGCGAGGTCGGAGAGCCTGAGGAGAACTGCCTTAGTGTGCGGCAAAGCGGGAATAAAACGCTTCTGCCGCAACGGGGCGCGGACGGGTTTCTTCGGGATGTCGAGTATGCGCTTGCGCCGCGCGCCGCACACCGAATGACTCGGGCGCAGAACGTACCATCGCAGGCAACAAGCAGACTAATAAAGCTAAACAAAACATAGGTTCAGCAACTCGGCAAACAGTGTTCAACCACATCAACCAGCGAGCATTCCCTTTGTTCCGGGCACTGCTCGCCAGACTTATCCATTTATTCAAGCAATCTTGTCCAGCATCCCTTCGCGTTATCCGATTGCAACAGCGGTGCGACCTTGATTCGCGGAAGGATGTGCGTACACATCTTTTCCATCTAATTTGCAAATTGGCGAGGCTGGTGGAGACGCCCCTGTGTAGAATGTGCTTTTTATTCTTACACGCGCAGCGGCTTTGTGACCGCGGCGAAACAAATTATATAATTAAAATGAAGGACTTAGCGAGATTTTCTGGTAAGCCGGCGCAAACTGCAATGGCGACTTTGCCAGCACAAGTCTCTCCCCAGGTGCAGCTGATCACGATTTCGGATGAAGAGGCTGACCAACGCATAGACAATTTCCTGTTAAGGATTTGTAAAGGCGTACCGAAGAGCCATATCTACCGTGTGCTGCGTTCGGGCGAGGTACGCGTCAACAAAGGACGGATCGACCAGACCTACCGCCTGAAGGAAGGCGACGTCGTGCGCGTACCGCCGGTGCGGGTTGCCGAGAAATCAACGCAGGTCGTGCCCGGCGCCGAGTTCGATGTGCTGTTCGAAGACGCGCATATGTTGGTGATCGACAAACCTGCGGGTGTAGCAGTGCACGGCGGATCCGGCGTCAGCTACGGCGTGATCGAGCAACTGCGCGCGGCGCGACCGCAGGCAAAATTCCTCGAACTGGTGCACCGCCTCGACCGCGATACCTCCGGAATCCTGCTGCTCGCCAAGAAAAGGTCGGCGTTGACAAACATGCATGAACAGATCCGCGAAGGCCGCCTCGACAAACGCTACCTTGCCCTGGTCCAGGGGGATTGGCAAAATCCGAGGCAGCACGTCAAGCTGCCCCTGTTCAAGTACAACACGGCGGACGGAGAGCGCCGCGTGCGCGTACAGGCCGATGGCCTGGCTTCGCATACGGTGTTCAACCTGATGGGGAAGTACGGATCCTTTGCGTTGCTGGAAGCGGAGCTGAAAACCGGCCGCACGCACCAGATCCGTGTGCACCTGGCCTCAAGCGGGTTCCCGATCGTCGGCGACGACAAGTATGGCGACTTCGGCCTGAATCGCGCACTGCAGAAGGCGGAAGGCGAGCGGATCGCACTGAAACGGATGTTCCTGCACGCGTACCAGATCACCTTCCTGCACCCGGAAACGGGACAGCCGGTGACACTGAATGCGCCGCTTGCGCCCGAGTGTGAACGATTCCTGAAAAGTCTGGAAAAGACGCCTGCATTAGTACCCGGGCATAACTGAATAAGACATAGGCAAGAGGGAGCCGGCAGCTACACTGCCGCACAACATGGCAAGAAAACAATTTGATTTGATCGTTTTCGATTGGGACGGCACGCTCATGGACAGCACCGCCACCATCGTGAAATGCATACAGGCGGCGGCCAAGGATCTCGGCTTGCCCGTGCCTGACAACAAGTCCGCATCGTATGTGATCGGCCTTGGCTTGCAGGAAGCGATGGAAGCGGTATTGCCCGGTCTCGATCCGAAGCATTACCCCCGTATGGTAGAGCGTTATCGTTACCACTACCTGACCAAGGACAAAGGCCTGGCGCTGTTCGACGGCGTGCGCGAAATGCTGGGCGAACTTTCGCAGCAAGGCTATTTCCTGGCGGTGGCGACCGGCAAGAGCAGGGTCGGCCTGAATCGCGCGCTCGATGCCGCCAACCTGTTGTCGGCGTTTCATGCGACACGCTGCGCGGATGAAACCTTCTCCAAGCCGCACCCTGCGATGCTGCAGGAACTGACGCGCGAGCTCGGGCAGGATATGCAACGCACGGTCATGATCGGAGATACCACGCATGATTTGCAAATGGCCATCAACGCCGGTGCGGCCGGTATCGCGGTCCATTATGGCGCTCACCCGTCAAATGAACTCGAGGTGCTGAATCCGGTTTATTCCGCCAACTCGGTATACGAGTTGCATGCCTGGCTGAACGAGAACGCCTGATGAACGAAGTCGCCATCCCCATCTGCGCCTCCGACGCGCTGGAAGAAGGCGGCAAGGGCATCCGGTTTCCGCTCACCGTCGCTGGCGACGATGGCACAGGTTTTGTCGTCCGCTACGCCGGCACCGTCCACGCCTACCTGAACCGGTGTGCGCATGTGCCGATCGAACTGGATTGGAACGAGGGCGAATTCTTCGAATCCAGCGGCCTCTACTTGATGTGTTCCACACATGGCGCCATCTATACGCCGGACACCGGCAGGTGCGCGGGCGGCCCATGTCGCGGTGGCCGTTTGCGGCCGATAACGGTATTTGAAAAAGACAACCAGGTATTCTGGGAGCCGGATGATTACATCAAACCGGCGATGGCCTGATTTTGCAGGGAAAGAAAAGAAAAGATGAGTAACGATCACTACGAAGAAAACAACCAGCCACAGGCTGCCATACCGGAGCAGTCACGCACCTCCACCACCACCGCCAGAAAAGACGGATGGGAACGGGATGTACTGGAAAAGCTGGCCTTCGCTACACTGCAGGAGCAGCGGGCGCGCCGCCGCTGGAGCATTTTTTTCAAGTTCGCTTTTCTTGGCTTGTTCGTGGTCGCACTGTGGGCGGCATTCGATCTGGGCGGCGGCGACGCTGAAGTAGTCGGTGCGCACACTGCGCTCATCGAAATCGACGGGACTATCGAGTCCGGCACCACCGGCGGCGCCGATTCCGTCATCCCCGCGCTCAATCGGGCCTATGCTGATGCGAGTGCGGTCGGTGTCATCCTGCGCATCAACAGTCCGGGCGGCAGCCCGGTGCAGGCCGGCATCATCAACGACGAAATCCAGCGCTTGCGCAAAGCTTATCCGCGCAAGCCGCTCTACGTGGTGGTCGATGAAATCTGCGCCTCGGGCGGTTATTACATAGCCGCAGCGGCGGACAAGATTTACGTCAACAAGGCGAGCATCGTCGGCTCCATCGGCGTATTGATGGAAGGTTTCGGGTTTACCGGCCTGATGGACAAAGTCGGTGTGGAACGACGCCTGATGACTGCCGGTGAGAACAAAGGCTTCATGGATCCGTTCAGCCCCCAGAGCCAGAAGCAGACGAATTATGCGCAGGACATGCTGAACGAAGTACACCAGCAGTTCATTAACGTCGTGCGCCAGGGTCGTGGCAAGCGCCTGAAGGAGACACCTGAAACTTTCTCGGGCTTGTTCTGGAGCGGCTCCAAGGCGGTCGAGATCGGATTGGCCGATGGATTCGGTACGGTGGAAACCGTGGCCCGCGATGAACTCAAGGCCGAAGACATCGTTGATTACACGCAACACGAAGGCTTGTCGGAACGGTTGCTGAAGAAATTCGGCGGCGCGGTAGGGACCGCTGCAGCGGCTTCGATCTGGAGCACGATGGCCAAGCCCACCATCCGCTGAGTCGTTAAAGCAAGTGTTTTCCGGGCCGGATGTGTTTCCTGTCCGACCTTGAAAATTAAAAACTGCATCATATAATTCAGGTGCCTGGCGACAGTTTTCCCTCCCTTTAGGTAACAAGAAACTTACATAAAGGAAAAAACAACAGCCAAGCGCTCACCGCATCTTGGATGCGGTTTTGAGAAGTCTTCGGGACTCTCTCAAATCGCCCTCGGGGGCTTGCAAAACGGCGGCGCAATACCGCCGTTTTGCGCATCTGCGCTACGCGTCTATCCTTCAGCTTGCCAGCAATAAAAATACCGTCGGCTTCTTGTGAAAGTCCGGCGCCTTTTTAGCTGCCAGGTCACTCTTCCATTTTGCTGCGGGCTGGGTTTTGATCGACTCCGACGCCAGAGTCAGGTCGGTCGCGACGCATACCAGCGTATTCGGATGGCAAGTCGCTGCTATTGCTTCCAGGAGCGCGTCGTTGCGGTAGGGCGTTTCGATGAAGAGCTGGGTCTGCTTTTCCTGCCGCGACCGTTCTTCCAGCAACTTGATGCGCTTCACGCGTTGTGCTGAATCGGTCGGCAGATAACCATTGAACGCAAAGCTTTGTCCATTCAGGCCGCTTGCCATTACCGCAAGCAACAAGGAGGAAGGGCCGACCAGCGGCCTGACGGAAATCCCCCGTGCATGGGCGAGCCGCACCAGGTTTGAACCCGGGTCGGCTACCGCGGGTACGCCCGCCTCCGAAATAAGGCCCGCATCCTGGCCGGACAGCAACGGCGCCAGCAAGGCAGGTAATTCGGCGGCATCGGTATTGACGTTCAGTTCGCTGATGCGTATCTCCTGCAGTGGCCGGGCAAGCGGCTGTTCCGCTGCGACCAGCTTGAGGAAGGCACGCGTGGTCTTTGCATTCTCCGCAATGAAATAGTCGAGGCCGGCCGTGATGGCTTGCACTTGCCCGGGAATGACCTGCGCAAGCGGATGGCTGATGCCCGGGTCCATGGGACCAAGCGTGTTTGGAATGAGGTAAAGTATGCCCGGCATGGTTCTCGGTTGGGAGTGGAGAATTGCGGCTAGGCCGCGAAGAATGGAAAACCGGTTTTGCGCAGCATGCCTGTCAAAGCAATCAGCGGCAGTCCGGTAAGGGCGGTGGGGTCGGTGCTTTCGATCTTCTCGAGGATGGCGATACCCAGTCCCTCGTTTTTTGCGCTTCCGGCGCAGTCATAGGGCTGTTCGATACGCAGGTAGGCGTCCAGTTCTCGATCCGGCAGATCGCGAAAGGTCACGAAGGTCTGCACATTTTCGAGCTGTGTCGCTTGCCCCGCGCCGGTTGTGCGCCCGTCCCAAAGGCAGAGGGCGGTATGGAACACCACGCGGCGGCCGCGCATTTTTTGCAGCTGCTTCAAGGCGTTTGCATGCGAGCCGGGTTTGCCAATCTGTTCGCCGTCCAGCGTCGCGACCTGGTCGGAACCAATCACCAGGGCTCCCGGCGCACGCGCTCCAACCGCGGCAGCCTTTTCTTGTGCAAGGCGCATTGCGGTTGCTTCGGGAGCTTCACCCTCGCGGGGCGTCTCGTCTATGCTGGGAACCAGCGTTTCAAAGGGGATGTGCAGGCGGGACAGCAGTTCCTTGCGATATTTCGAGCTCGAGGCAAGCACCAGGCGGGGAAAGGCGGGAGCAACCATTGTCAATTTTTCATTTTCGGATCAGGTAAACAGGACCTGATAAAGGCTATCTAACACTTTGACGAGTAAGGGAAAACCCTGTTATTATCGCAGGTTTTCCGGGGTTGCTTGTCCTATGAATGCTTTTGTGATCGACGCGTTTGAGTTCAGTCGGCTCAAAGAGCGCCGTGAGGGCGAGGTCGCAGTTGCCGATTTGCCCAGGCTGGCGGAAGAGTCAGTCGAGAAGGTCGGCGCCATACGCTGGGCGCTGCAAGGCGGTAGCGACCGGTTGGGGCATCCGCAGCTCAATCTTTCGGTGTCAGGTTCGGTGCAGTTGATGTGCCAACGGTGTCTGAAACCGTTCGCTTTTGATGTTGCGTCCGATTCCGTGCTGGTTCTTGCCAATGATGAGCCGGGTGCAGATGCGATTGATGCATTGCTGGACGACGACGCAATCGAGGTCATCGTCGGCAGCAAGGCCTTCGATATTGCCGCCCTGATCGAGGACGAAGTGTTGTTGGCTATCCCGCCGTCCCCAAAGCATGAAGTCTGCCCGGACAAGTTGGTGCCGGACACGCCAGAGCCTGTGGTGGAAAAGGTTTCTCCTTTCGCGGTGTTGAAGAATCTGAAGCGATAGCGTCTTCACTCACTGCTTAGCAATACATGTGCGGTACATAACATGTATGAGGGAAAGAATAAGTAGTAAGGATCCCCGGCCCGCCTGCAAGCAGGCAGACCGGATATGTTAAAATTTCGAATCTTTAGGTTTAGGAGCTATCATGGCTGTTCAACAGAATAAAAAGTCCCCATCCAAGCGCGGCATGCACCGTTCGCACGATCATCTTTGCGCGCCGGCGTTGGCAGTTGAGCCGACCACAGGCGAAACGCATCTGCGTCACCACATCAGCCCGAACGGCTATTACCGTGGTCGCAAGGTCTTGAAGACCAAGAACGACGAATAATCGTCTGTCGTTGCATTGTTCTAAGCTAAAAGCGGCGCGGAAAGTTTGACTTGGCGCCGTTTTTTCATATGCTGAAAAAGCACGCTGCGTCATTTTGAATCACGCCGGATCTGCCCCGCAAGGCGGTTGGAACGAGGTACTGAATCAAAACAATGACAATCAAAATATCTATTGACTGCATGGGCGGAGATCATGGTCCGGCGGTCACTATTCCAGCAGCCATCTCCTTCGTCAATCGCGAACCTGGTGCCGAACTGATTTTGGTCGGGCTTGAGGATGCCATTCGTGCCGAGCTTAAAAAGCACAAGGCCGATCATCATCCACGCCTGTCCGTGGTCGGCGCATCGGAAGTGATCACGATGGACGATCCGCTGGAAGTCGCATTGCGGCGCAAGAAGGATTCGTCCATGCGCGTCGCCATCAATCTGGTGAAGGAAGGGCAGGCCCAGGCCTGCGTTTCGGCCGGCAACACCGGCGCCCTGATGGCCGTATCGCGCTATGTGCTGAAAACCATTCCGGGCGTTGATCGCCCCGCGATCTGCACGCTGATCCCCAATCAAAAAGACGCTCCGACCTACATGCTCGACCTGGGTGCGAACGTCGACTGTGAACCGCAGCATTTGCATCAATTTGCGTTGATGGGCTCGGCATTGGTCGCGGCGCTTGAAGGCAAGGCGAAGCCGACAGTCGGCCTCCTCAACGTCGGCGAAGAAGACATCAAGGGCAATGACGTGGTCAAGCAGACCGCGGCCCTGCTGCGCGCCGACCATGAAAAAGGCGTGCTGAATTTTTATGGCAACGTCGAGGGCAACGACATTTTCGAAGGCACCACTGACATCGTCGTTTGCGACGGTTTCGTGGGTAATGTGGTGCTCAAGGCGTCCGAAGGCCTGGGCCGCTTCGTGAAGAAGGCATTGACCGCGGAGTTCAAGAGCAATCCGCTCAATATGCTGGGCGCGTTGATCGCCACCGGCGCCATCAGGTCGTTTTCCCGCCGCATGAATCCTTCCCGCTACAATGGCGCCAGCCTGCTGGGCTTGCGCGGGCTGGTTTTCAAGAGCCACGGCGGTGAGAATGCGTTTGGCTACGAATGGGCGATCAAGCGTGCGTTTGACGCCGCCAACCACGACCTCATAACGCGCATATCCACGACCATAGCGGAGTTGATGCCGCAACCCGAGGCCCCCACGGTTCCGGCAAACGCATCGGTAGTGCCGGAACTCACTCAACAAAAGACTGCATGAGCCTCTATAGCAAAATCATCGGCACCGGAAGTTATCTTCCGCCCCGGCGCGTGACCAATCACGATCTCGCCAGGCAGCTGGCGGAAAAGGGTATCGATACCTCTGACGAGTGGATCTTCTCACGCAGCGGAATTTCGGCGCGCCACTATGCCGAGCCTGATGTGAAGTCGAGCGACCTGGCCGTCGCCGCGTCGAAGCGGGCGCTGGAAATGGCGCGGCTCGATGCAAATGACATCGACCTGATCATCCTCGCCACATCCACGCCCGACTACTTCGGCGGTTTCCCCAGCACTGCCTGCGTAGTGCAGCGCAAACTCGGTATCACCAATCACAGCGCTGCACTCGATGTGCAAGCGGTATGCAGTGGTTTCGCCTATGCGGTATCGGTTGCCGACAGCTTCATCAAGGCGGGCGCCCACAGGAATGTCCTGGTCATCGGCGCGGAAGTGTTTTCGCGCATCCTCAATTTCGAAGATCGCACCACGTGCGTGTTGTTCGGCGACGGCGCCGGCGCCGTGGTCCTCAGCGCCTCGAAGGAGCCCGGCATACTGGCCACCAAGCTGCATGCTGACGGCAGCCATGCCGACATCCTGTGCGTGCCCGGCAGCGTCAGCGGGGGCGTGGTCGAAGGCAGCGCATTCCTTTACATGGATGGACAGGCGGTATTCAAACTTGCGGTGGGTGTGCTCGAGAAAGTCGCCAACGAAGTGCTGGAGCTCGCCGATATGCGCGCTTCGCAACTGGATTGGCTGATCCCCCACCAGGCCAATATCCGCATCATGCAAAGCACCGCAAAGAAACTCGGCCTGCCATTGGAGAAGATGGTGGTCACCGTCGACCAGCACGGCAATACGTCGGCCGCTTCCATTCCGCTGGCGCTGGACCAGGCGGTGCGCGACGGCCGCATCAAGCCGGGTCATAACGTGATGATGGAAGGCGTCGGTGGCGGCTTCACCTGGGGCGCAGTCCTCGCACGCATGTAATTCTGTCCAATAAAAAATAGCATGACTAAATTTGCATTCGTTTTTCCCGGTCAAGGTTCGCAAGCCATCGGGATGTTGAACGGCTTCGCGGACAACGCGGTGGTGAGGCAAACGGTTGCCGAAGCATCCGAAGCACTCGGCTTTGATCTCGGCAAGCTGATTGCCGAGGGACCGAAAGAAGACCTCGACCTGACCACCAACACCCAGCCGGTGATGCTGACTGCCGCCGTTGCGGTGTATCGCGCTTGGATCGCTGCCGGGGGCAAAGCCCCGGCCCTCGTGGCCGGCCACAGCCTCGGTGAATACTCCGCGCTGGTAGCGGCCGGAGTCATTGCATTCAGTGATGCGGTGCCACTGGTGCGTTTTCGCGCCCAGGCTATGCAGGAAGCAGTACCGGTCGGGCAGGGCGGGATGGCGGCTATTCTCGGCTTGTCGGATGAGGATGTACGCGCCGCATGTGCGGAAGCGGCACAGGGGCAGGTCGTCGAGGCCGTCAATTTCAACGCCCCGGCGCAGGTCGTGATCGCCGGGCATAAAGATGCGGTGGAGCGCGCCTGTGAAGCAGCTAAGGCCAAAGGCGCCAAACGCGCGCTGTCGTTGCCGGTATCCGCGCCGTTCCATTCTTCGCTGTTGAAGCCGGCGTCGGATCGCCTGCGCGAATATATGGCGAGCGTGCCCTTTGCGGCGCCGCAGATCCCGTTGATCAATAACGTCGATGTCGCCGTGGTTCAGGAGGCGGCCGGCATCAAAGATGCGCTGGTGCGCCAGGCTGCCAGCCCTGTGCGCTGGGTCGAGACGATCCAGAAGATGGCTGCCGACGGCGTGACGCATGTGGTTGAATGCGGTCCCGGAAAAGTATTGACGGGACTTGCCAAGCGAATTAACGGCGACCTGATCGGCGAAGCAATCGTCGACCAGCCGTCTTTGGACAAAGCTCTGGAGCTCCTCAAGTGAATTTAAATAATCAAGTGGCGCTGGTAACCGGCGCATCGCGCGGAATTGGCCGTGCGATTGCGATGGAATTCGCAAAGCAGGGCGCAAAAGTGGTCGGCACCGCGACTTCGGAGTCCGGCGCGGCCGCCATCGCCGACTACCTGAACGCGATTCAACCCGGCTGCGGCAAGGGCGTGGTGTTGAATGTGAATGAAGCCGACGCCTGTTTAGCGGTCGTCGACCAGGTGCAAAAGGATTTCGGCTCGCTGTCGATACTGGTCAACAACGCCGGCATTACGCAGGACCAGCTGGCAATGCGCATGAAAGACGAAGAGTGGGACGCGGTCATTGCGACCAACCTGACGGCGGTAGGGCGCCTATCGCGCGCCGTATTGCGCGGCATGATGAAAGCCAAACACGGGCGTATCATTAACATTACGTCAGTCGTCGGTTCGGCCGGCAACGCAGGGCAGATAAACTACGCCGCCGCTAAAGCCGGTGTGGCCGGGATGAGCCGCGCACTGGCCCGCGAAATCGGCAGCCGCAATATCACCGTCAACTGCATCGCACCGGGATTCATCGATACCGACATGACGAGGGAGCTGAATGAGCAGCAGATCAATGCCCTGTTGCAGCAGATTCCCCTCGGCCGTTTCGGGTTGCCCGAAGACATTGCAGCCGCTGCCGCGTTCCTTGCTTCGTCCCAAGCCGGCTACATCACCGGCACGACGCTGCATGTCAACGGCGGCATGTATATGAGTTGATAAACGAGTTAAATTTGACTTAGACGCTTTTGGCTGAAGTTTAATCATTATCCAAAACAGCAGCCGAAAGTGAATTTTCACTGCGCAAACCTGATAAAATGCGCGCACTTTCTGTAACCCACTGGAGGCATAATATGTCCGATATCGAACAACGCGTTAAGAAGATCGTCGCTGAACAACTGGGCGTCGCTGAAGCCGACATCAAAACCGAATCGTCTTTCGTTGATGACCTCGGTGCCGATTCGCTCGACACGGTTGAACTCGTGATGGCGCTCGAAGACGAGTTCGAGATGGAAATTCCGGACGAGCAGGCCGAAAAAATCACGACTGTGCAACAGGCGATCGACTACGCCAAGGCACACGTCAAAGCGTAATACCGTTTTAATGATCGACTCCAGGAGAAGCGTTTGAGCCGCTCACGTGAACGTCGTGTCGTGGTGACCGGCCTCGGTTGCATTTCACCTGTCGGCAATTCAGTTGCCGATGCGTGGGCTGCGATAACCGCAGGCAGATCGGGCATTGCGACTATCACAAAATTTGATGCCACGCCTTTCTCCACGCGTTTTGCGGGTGAAGTAAAGGGCTTCAATATCGAGGACTACATCCCCGGTAAGGAAGCGCGCCATATGGATACATTCATCCACTATGGCATGGCCGCCGGCATGCAGGCGATGCAGGATAGCGGCCTGACGGTGTCCGATGAAAATGCCGACAGAATCGGTGTTATCGTCGGTTCGGGTATCGGCGGCTTGCCGCTGATTGAAGAAACGCATGCCGAGCTGACCAATCGCGGTCCGCGCCGCATCAGCCCGTTCTTCGTCCCGGCCTCGATCATCAACATGATTTCCGGTCACCTGTCGATCAAATACGGCCTCAAAGGGCCAAATCTCGCGATCGTTACAGCCTGTACCACCGGCCTGCATTGTATCGGTGCTGCTGCCCGCATGATCGAATACGGCGATGCCGACGTGATGATCGCGGGTGGGTCCGAATCCACGATCTCGCCGCTTGGCCTCGGCGGTTTTGCCGCCGCGCGCGCGCTGTCGTCGCGCAATGACGATCCTGCTACCGCATCGCGGCCGTGGGACAAAGATCGCGACGGCTTTGTGCTCGGTGAGGGCGCCGGCGTGATGGTGCTGGAAGAATATGAACACGCAAAGGCCCGCGGCGCGAAAATCTACGCCGAGGTGCTAGGCTTCGGCATGAGTGCGGATGCGTACCACATGACCGCTCCGCTGGAAGATGGTGACGGCGCAAGGCGCTGCATGATAGCGGCGTTGAAAAACGCGGAAATCAATCCCACCCAGGTTGACTACGTGAATGCACACGGCACCTCGACACCGCTGGGCGACCTTGCCGAGACAGTCGCTATCAAACGTGCGTTGGGTGACCATGCGAAGGATATCGTGGTCAACTCGACGAAGTCGATGACAGGGCACTTGCTCGGCGGTGCCGGCGGCCTGGAATCGGTTTTCACGGTGCTGGCAGTGCATAACCAGTTATCGCCGCCAACCATCAACATCTTCAATCAGGACCCGGCCTGCGATCTTGATTACTGCGCCAACAGCGCACGCGAAATGCCGATCAACATCGCTGTGAAAAATTCGTTCGGCTTCGGCGGAACGAACGGTACTCTCATCTTCGGCAAAATCTGATTCCAACCGTTTCCTTCTTTACGAAGGAAACGGCCACTTCTCTCTCCCATCATGTCCATCGCGGTATCCGCCGTAGTGAAGCCCTCCAGGTGTTTGCTCGCGGCGGTCGGCGCGATGTGTTTCGTCATCGTAATCATCGGTTTCATGCTCGGCATCGGCCAAGTCGGCGAATTCTCTCTACCGGTACGAATTTCGCTCGCTGTTTTCAGTGTTTTCCTAGCATTTTTTGGGCTTTATCATACCGTTCGGCACCAAAATCCACTACAAGTAGATATCTCCGGTGTCGGGCAGGTGCGGCTGACGAAAATCCATGCTTCGATGGGCTCTTGTCTGGAAAAAAATTGGCCGCATGTAAAGACGGGTGGCGAGGTGGTCAGGCTGTTGGAGGACTCGACAATCTGGCCGCATTTACTCCTGTTACGCCTGCAGACCGACACCGGAAAAACGACGGTTGTACCGGTATTACCTGATAGCGTTTCGCGGGACGCCTTTCGGGCTTTATCGGTTGCGTGTCGCTGGATTGCCGCGCACAATAACTCGACAGAACACACAATCTTGTGATTATGTCCAGCCAGAATTGAACTAATTGTATTTCTTCCAGTCAACTAAGCTAAGCCGCGCATATGTTGCAGTGAACAAGGGAATGGGGATTGACGACAGAACGCGACATTGATCAACTGCTTGTCGAGCGCGTCCAGCGTGGCGATAAAAAGGCGTTCGAGCTGTTGGTGACCAAGTATCAACGGAAACTGATGCGGCTCGTTTCGCGGCTCGTTCGCGACCAGGCAGAAGCCGAAGATGTAGTGCAAGAAGCATTCATCAAGGCATACAGGGCGTTACCCCAGTTTCGCGGCGATTCCGCGTTTTATACGTGGTTATATCGTATTGGCATCAATACCGCGAAAAACTATCTGGTAACGCAAGGCAGACGTGCGCCTACATCAACTGAGGCGGACGCTGAAGAAGCAGAAACTTTTGACGACGGGGAGCACCTAAGGGATATCAACACGCCTGAGTCGATGTTGGCCACAAAACAAATCGCAGAAACAGTAAATGTGGCCATGGACGCCTTGCCGGATGAATTGCGAGTTGCAATTACGTTGCGCGAGATTGAAGGCTTGAGCTACGATGAAATTGCGGAGGCAATGGGGTGTCCAATTGGTACCGTGCGCAGCAGGATTTTCCGGGCGCGCGAGGCTATCGCAGAGAAGTTGAGGCCGTTGCTGGGTACTGCGCTCGATAAACGCTGGTAGCGTCAAAAGAGCGTAAAAACAAGAATTTTTGAATAAAAACAGGGGGGCTGGCCCAGCCAGTAAAGGTAGTTATGAATACGAAAGAAATGACCCGGGAACAGATTTCCGCCTTCGCCGATGGGGAGTTGGCAGACCAGCATGTCGATTTGGCGCTGGCCGCCCTGCGCAAGGACGACGGCCATTCCGATTGGGAGTTGTACCACCAGATCGGCGATGTGTTGCGTTCTGACGACATGGACGTGAAACTGAGTTCAGGGTTTGCCGCCCGCATGGCGGCGCGGCTCGAGATGGAACCCGCCATCGTTGCGCCCATGCCCGTCAATCCTTCCTCTACAACCGCGGCGCCTGCCGCGCGACCGGTCAAACGCTGGGCAGTACCGGGCATGGTTGCCGCCGCTGCCATGGCGACGGTCGCATTCATCACGACTCCGCAGTTGATGGTCGCGACGAAAGGCGAACCGTCAGGTGCAGGCAAGCCCGTGCTCGCCTCCGCTGACGGGCATATTGCCGTCGTGTCCGCCAATGCGCCCGAGGGCGTCGTATTGCGCGATCCGCGCATCGACGAATACCTGCTGGCGCACCAGCGTTTTTCTCCTTCCGTGTACAGCACCGCGCAGTACGCACGCTCAGCGACCTTTGCAACCGACTCCAATAAATGATTTTTATGCGGCAAACATTCGTTTTGCTTCAGTTTGTCGTTGCGCTGTCTTCTTTTAGTGGTTTTTCGGCTCACGCCCAGAATGCGGATACGCAGGCCGATAGACGGGAAGCGCATTCCTGGCTGAGGAAAATCCAGGCGTCGGCGCAGAAGCTCAACTACTCCGGCACGTTCGTCTATCAACAGGCGAACCAGATGCGCACGTCGCGTATCACGCATATATTGGACGGCAAAAACGAAATCGAGAAGCTTGAAATCCTCGACGGGAAGCCGCGCGAATACATACGCAATAACGAGGAAATCGTTTGCTATGTGCCCGAGGCCAGGACACTGCTGGTCGAGAAGCGCATAACGCATGATGTATTCCCGGCCATCCTTGCTGCGAGCCCGTCGGACCTTGCTGAGAACTACGACGTGCGCAAGGGCGAAACCGGCCGCGTAGCCGGTTATGACTCCCAGGCGATCCTGCTCGCTCCCAAGGACCACCTTCGGTACGGGTACAAGCTCTGGGCCGAGAAATCCACCGGCTTGCTATTGCGCGCCCAAACGCTGAACGAAAACGATGAGGTGGTTGAACAAATCGCCTTCACGCAGATTTCGATCGGCGGCATCGACAAAAGCCGCGTCAAGCCGAGTTTTCCGAATACCAGTGGCTGGCGCGTCGAGAACGCAGTGATGAGCCAGGCCAGCCTGTCCGGATGGACGGTCAAATCCGTACCTCCCGGCTTCAGGAAGATTCGTGAGGTAAAGCGTCTTGTAACGGACGCCACTTCCGCAAATGGTCCTGCGCCAGCCAGTGCGCACCAGAGCGCTCAGCCGGTCCAACGTGAAGTCTCGCAAATGGTTTTCTCTGACGGACTTGCCGCAATTTCGGTTTTCATCGAACCGGGCACCCAGAGCCGCACGGAGGGCTCGATGCACCAGGGAGCGATGAATATCATCGGCAAGCGTCAAGGAGACTTTTGGCTTACCATCGTGGGAGAAGTACCGGCGGCGGCGATCAAGCAAGTCGCAAACTCGATTGAATTCAAACCTAAATAGCTAGAACATAAATCAGGATTGTATGAAAACGATCTCTTCTACACGAAGCACAGCTGCGCGTAATTCTGCAGCACGAAATTCTATTCTCGCGCTCCTGCTCGGGGTGGCGAGCACCTATTTTGCGCCCCCCCTGGCGGGCATGGTCACGCCTGCGTCCGCCGCCACTACGGTAGCCGGACTGCCTGATTTCGCCGACCTGGTCGAACGAACAGGCGGCGCAGTGGTTAACATCCGCACGACCGAACGGCTGAAACCAGGCCAGGGCGGCGTGCCCGGTGCCGGTGCCGATGACGAAGAGATGCAGGAATTTTTCCGCCGTTTCTTCGGCATTCCGATGCCGCCCCGCCAGCAGCAACCTGACCGCGCTCCCCGCGGCAGAAAGCCGGGTCCGCAACAGGACGAGGAAGTGCCGCGCGGCGTCGGTTCCGGATTCATCATCTCCGCCGATGGCTTCGTGCTGACCAATGCGCACGTAGTGGATGGGGCGGACGAGGTGTACGTGACGCTGACCGACAAACGTGAATTCAAGGCGAAGATCGTCGGGGTTGATAAACGTACCGATGTCGCGGTGGTCAAGATCGAAGGCAGCAACCTGCCACGCCTGACGATCGGCGATCCAAGCAAGCTGAGGGTCGGTGAGTGGGTGATTGCGATCGGTTCGCCGTTTGGCCTGGACAATACCGTTACCGCGGGGATTATCTCGGCCAAGGCGCGTGATACCGGCGACTATCTGCCGCTGATCCAGACCGACGTCGCGGTCAACCCTGGCAATTCCGGCGGCCCGCTGATCAATATGCGCGGTGAAGTAATCGGCATCAATTCACAGATTTACAGCCGCTCGGGCGGCTATATGGGCATCTCTTTCGCAGTGCCGATCGATGAAGCAGTGCGCGTGGCGGACCAGTTGAGGGTAGCCGGCAGGGTCACCCGCGGTCGCATCGGCGTACAGATCGGCGAAGTCACGAAGGATGTGGCCGAGTCACTGGGCCTGGCCAGGGCGCAAGGCGCGTTGGTACAGCGCATCGAGCCGGGTAGCCCGGCTGAAAAGGGCGGCCTGGAAGCCGGCGACATCATTCTTAAGTTCAATGGAGCCAATATCGAGAAATCGTCGGACCTGCCGCGCATGGTCGGTGCGACGAAGCCCGGCACCCGCTCCACGCTCACCGTGTGGCGCAAGGGCGCCAACCGTGACATTGGGCTGACCATCGCCGAACTGGAACCGGAAAAGGTCGCGAAGAAAGAAGAGAAGAAGGCCAAACCCGAGCAGCCCGCCAATGCGCTCGGCCTGGTGGTCAGTGATCTCTCTGAAGCACAGAAGAAAGAGCTCAAGGTGGATGGCGGCGTAATAGTTGACGCCTCCGAAGGCGCCGCTACTCGGGCGGGATTGCGAGCGGGGGATGTGATCCTGCGCCTGAACAACACCGACGTGAAAGACGCAAAGCAATTCGCCGCGCTGGTCACCAAGCTCGATCCTAAGCGCATGGCGGTGGTGCTGGTCCGTCGCGGGGACGCCTCGCAGTTTGTGCCTATACGGCCGGCCAACGGCCAGTAAGGCCCGCGCACTTTTTACTGCGCGAGTCCTAAGCACAACGTCATTCCCGGAAGGCCGCAACCCGCTTTGGGGTTGCGGGCTTTTTATTTATACTGCGGTCACGACACACGACTGGAAAATTTGAATGGCCATCACACATTTCCGCCTCTATTCCCGCAGTTATTGCCACCTTTGCGATGACATGCTTGGCGCTTTGCAAGCATTGAGCGGCGACTTCGTGTTCACGGTTGAGGTGGTTGACGTGGACGCGGATGAGGAGCTGGTGGCGCAGTATGATGAACTGGTGCCGGTCCTCATGGGGAGCAGGGGCGGCGCGGCAATGATGCAACTGTGCCATTACTTCCTGGACGAAGCGAAAGTCAGGTCGTTCCTGGCCGGCGCGTAAAAGGCGCTGCGAGGCACTTGGGACCCGCGCAGGAATAAGTTGTCATTTTTGATGGTCGAAGCGGGCGCACTGCGGCGTGTCGGGCGCACTTGGGCGGCCCCCTGGCATTGCATCCCACTACGACCGCCAAAGTGAACAACTTATTACTGCGCGGCCCTTAGCTTCAGGCTGTAAATGGGCCGAAACGCCCCTATATGTCAGTTTTCGATGTTCGAGTGCGTGCCGCGGGCCACGCGTTGCTGTTCGCCGGAATCACTTCCCTGCGACCGGATTACGCCGGATTTTACGGGCTTTCCCCTCTGAAATCCGGTAAAATGCCGCCTATCGAACAACCTTCTGTCATAAGGCGCTCGCTTGGGGAGGCTACCCATGCTCAGAGCGCCTTTTTTGTATTGCACCTTAGTTAATGGATAACATTCGCAATTTTTCCATCATTGCCCATATCGACCACGGCAAGTCCACACTGGCTGATCGCATCATCCAGCTTTGCGGCGGCCTGTCGGACAGGGAGATGGAAGCCCAAGTGCTGGACTCGATGGACCTGGAGCGCGAGCGTGGAATCACGATCAAGGCCCAGACCGCGGCGCTGGAGTACAAAGCGCGCGACGGCAAGGTCTACAACCTCAACCTGATCGACACCCCGGGACACGTCGACTTCAGCTATGAAGTCAGCCGTTCCCTGTCGGCCTGCGAGGGCGCATTGCTGGTCGTCGATGCATCGCAGGGCGTGGAAGCGCAGACGGTGGCGAACTGCTATACGGCGCTGGATCTCGGCGTCGAGGTGGTGCCGGTGCTGAACAAGATAGATTTGCCGGCGGCCGATCCGGAAAATGCCATCAGCGAAATCGAGGACGTGATCGGCATCGATGCCAGCGATGCAGTGCGCTGCTCCGCCAAGACCGGCCTTGGTGTCGAGGATGTGCTGGAATCCCTGATCGTTAAAGTGCCGGCGCCCAAAGGCGATCCGGACGCCCCGTTGCAGGCCTTGATCATCGACTCCTGGTTCGATAACTATGTCGGCGTTGTGATGCTGGTCCGTATCATCAATGGCACCTTGCGCCCGAAGGACAAGATCCTGCTGATGGCAACCGGGTCGCAACAGCTGACCGAAAGCGTCGGGGTGTTTGCGCCCAAGTCGCAGCCCCGTGCGTCACTGTCGGCCGGGCAGGTGGGCTTCGTCATTGCCGGCATCAAGGAGTTGAAAGCAGCGAAGGTGGGCGACACCATTACGTTGGCAGGCAAGCCTGCCGCGCAACCGCTGCCGGGCTTCAAGGAAGTGCAGCCGCAGGTGTTCGCCGGCCTGTTCCCGGTTGAAGCGAACCAGTACGATGCGCTGCGCGATTCGCTGGAAAAGCTGAAGCTTAATGATGCCGCGCTCCAGTATGAGCCGGAGGTGTCCCAGGCGCTGGGCTTCGGATTCCGTTGCGGTTTCCTCGGCCTGCTCCACATGGAGATCGTGCAGGAGCGGCTCGAGCGCGAGTTCGACATGGAACTGATCACAACCGCGCCCACCGTAATTTACGAAGTGGTGCAGCGCGACGGCACAGTGCTTTTGGTCGACAACCCATCCAAGATGCCGGATCCATCCAAGATGGAGGAAGTCCGCGAACCGATCGTCACTGTCAACCTCTACATGCCGCAGGAGTATGTCGGTTCGGTGATCACACTGTGTACCCAGAAGCGCGGTGTACAGATCAATATGTCCTATCACGGCAAGCAGGTCCAGCTTACCTATGAAATGCCGATGGCAGAAATCGTGCTCGATTTCTTCGATAAGCTGAAGTCGACTTCGCGCGGTTACGCGTCGATGGACTACGAGTTCAAGGAATACCGCGCCGCGGATGTGGTTAAGGTAGACATGCTGATCAACGCCGAAAAGGTGGATGCATTGGCGATCATCGTACACCGCGCCAATAGCATATACCGAGGCCGTGCGGTCGCAGCGAAGATGCGCGAACTGATCCCGCGCCAGATGTTCGATGTCGCGATCCAGGCGGCAATCGGCTCCAATATCCTCGCGCGCGAAAACGTGAAGGCATTGCGCAAGAACGTGCTGGCAAAGTGTTATGGCGGCGATATCAGCCGTAAGCGCAAGCTGCTGGAAAAACAAAAGGCGGGTAAGAAGCGCATGAAGCAGGTGGGTTCGGTAGAGGTGCCCCAAGAGGCATTCCTGGCAATTTTACAAGTGGACGATAAATGAGTTTGCAAGCCATTCTGGGGAATTTTGCGTTAATTCTTTTTGTTCTGACGATAGTCACCGGGGTCATCTGGTTTCTCGATGTTTTTTATCTCGCCAAGCAGCGCCGTGTGAGGGCGGACGCGGCGCTCGCGGCGTTTGACGCGCGCAATCATCAGTTGAAGAACGACGGCGTCAAGCTGGATGGAAGCGGACGCGCGGCGCTCGAAGCGGACATGCTCCGGCAGCCGACGTGGATCGAGTATTCGGGAAGCTTTTTCCCGGTGATTGCGCTGGTGTTTTTCCTGCGTTCGTTCCTGTACGAACCGTTTAAAATTCCGTCGAGTTCCATGGTGCCGACCCTGGTTGTGGGTGACCTTATCCTGGTGAATAAATTTACCTACGGTATCCGGCTGCCCATCATCAACAAGA
>JAQGMD010000261.1 GCA_028292565.1 Burkholderia sp.
CCCGCCCACCTCAAACAAGGCTTCGGTGATTTGCCCTAGCGAGCATACCCGGACGGCTTCCATCAGCCTGGCGAAGACGTTTTCATCGTTGATGACAGCCTGCTGCAAACTTTCGAGTACTGTTGACGCCTGTTCCGCGTGCCGCCCCTGGAAGTCGGCCAGGCGTTTCAACTGCGATTGTTTTTCTTCGTCGGTCGAGCGCGCGAGTTCCATCGTCTGCATTGCCGGCTGCCCCGCAGGATTGCGGAAAGTATTGACACCGATGACAGGCAGTGTGCCGTCATGCTTCAGGTGTTCGTAGTGCATCGACTCTTCCTGAATCTTGCCGCGCTGGTAGCCGGTCTCCATCGCCCCCAGCACGCCGCCACGCTCGGCGATGCGTTCGAATTCCTGCAGCACCGCTTCCTCCACCAGGTCGGTCAGTTCCTCGATGATGTAGCTACCCTGGTTCGGATTCTCGTTCTTCGCCAATCCCCATTCGCGATTGATGATGAGCTGGATGGCCAGCGCACGCCGTACCGATTCGTCGGTCGGTGTGGTGATCGCTTCATCGTAGGCATTGGTATGCAGCGAATTGCAATTGTCGTAGATCGCGATCAACGCCTGCAGGGTGGTGCGGATGTCGTTGAAGTCGATCTCCTGTGCATGCAGCGAGCGGCCGGAGGTCTGGATGTGATACTTGAGTTTCTGCGAACGCTCATTCGCGCCGTATTTTTCGCGCATGGCCACCGCCCAGATGCGGCGCGCGACGCGACCCAGCACCGTATATTCCGGGTCCATGCCGTTGCTGAAGAAGAACGACAGGTTGGGTGAGAAATCGTCGATGTGCATGCCGCGCGCCAGATACGCCTCAACAAACGTGAATCCGTTCGACAACGTAAATGCGAGCTGCGAAATAGGATTCGCGCCGGCTTCGGCGATGTGATAACCGGAGATCGACACCGAATAGAAATTGCGCACCTGATGGTGCACGAAATATTCCTGGATATCGCCCATCACCTTCAGCGAGAACTCGGTGGAAAAGATACAGGTGTTCTGGCCCTGGTCTTCCTTCAGGATGTCGGCCTGCACAGTGCCGCGCACGTTCTGCAGCACCCAGGCACGGATCTTCGCCGCCTCATCGGCGGTCGGTGCCCGCTTGTTATCGACGCGGAACTTGTCCAGTTGCTGGTCGATCGCGGTGTTCAAAAACATCGCCAGGATGGTCGGCGCCGGGCCATTGATGGTCATCGATACCGAGGTGGACGGATTGCATAAATCGAAGCCGTCATACAGCACTTTCATGTCGTCCAGGGTCGCGATGGATACCCCGGAATTGCCGACCTTGCCATAGATGTCGGGGCGCAGCGCCGGATCGGCGCCATACAAGGTGACCGAGTCGAACGCGGTCGACAGGCGCTTGGCGTCCATCCCTTGCGACACCAGCTTGAAGCGGCGATTGGTGCGGAACGCATCGCCTTCGCCGGCAAACATGCGTGTCGGGTCTTCGCCTTCGCGCTTGAACGCGAACACGCCGGAGGTATACGGGAAGGAGCCCGGCACGTTCTCCAGCATCAGCCAGCGCAGGATCTCGCCATGGTCTTCATATCGGGGCAATGCGACCTTGCGGATTCTGGTGCCGGACAGGGTGGTTTGTACCAGGCGGGTACGGATTTCCTTATCGCGGATTTTGACCACGTATTCATCGCCGGCGTACGCGGCTTGCATATCGGGCCACATCGCGAGCAGTTGCTTCGCATTGGGGTCGAGCTGCGCCTCGCGCACGGCAATCACATCGTCGAACTCTGCATTCTTGCCGGCGGCCGCCAGCATGCGCCTGGCCTCTTGCAGCTGCTGCCGTTCGCGCGCCAGCTTTACCTGCTGAGCAGTGAACTTGTGATAGCCGCGCACCGTATCGGCGATCTCGGCCAGGTAGCGGGACCGCGCCGGCGGCACGACCGCATTTTTACCGGATGAGAATCGCACCCCAACGGATGCCAGCTTTCCCGGTCGGGCCTTCAAGCCGAACTCCGCCAGCCTCGGCAGCAAGCCCTGGTACAGCGCCGTCACTCCATCATCATTGAAGCGCGATGCTTGCGTTCCATACACCGGCATATCTTCCGGACGTTTGTTCCACAGTTCGCGATTGCGCTGAACCTGTTTCGCGACATCGCGCAGCGCATCCTGCGCACCCTTGCGGTCGAACTTGTTGATTGCAACGAAATCGGCAAAGTCGAGCATGTCGATTTTCTCGAGCTGCGATGCGGCGCCGAATTCCGGCGTCATCACATACATGCTGAGATTGACATGCGGCACGATCGCCGCATCGCCTTGGCCGATGCCGGAGGTCTCGACGACGACAAGGTCGAAACCGGCCACCTTGCAGGCGGCGATCACGTCCGGCAGCGCTTGCGAAATCTCGGAACCGGCTTCACGGGTCGCCAGGGAGCGCATGAAAACCCGCGATTGGCCGCTCCACGGATTGATGGCGTTCATGCGGATCCGGTCGCCCAACAGGGCGCCGCCCGACTTGCGGCGCGACGGGTCGATGGAAATGACCGCAATGTTCAGGGCATCATCCTGGTCGAGCCGGATGCGCCGGATCAGTTCATCGGTCAACGATGATTTGCCGGCCCCGCCGGTACCGGTGATTCCCAGCACCGGCGCCTTGATTGCGCCGGCCATCTCGTGCAGTTCCCGCTTGAGCGCCGGGGCAGCCTTGTCGTTCTCCAGTGCCGTGATCAGTTGCGCCAGCGGGCGCTGTTTTTCCCGAACTTCGCCTTTCGTAAGCGCATCCAGCCCGGTAGGCGCATAGACCGACAGATCCGCATCACAAGCCTGGATCATCGACAGGATCATGCCCGCCAACCCCATGCGTTGCCCGTCCTCCGGGCTGAATATGCGTGTCACCCCATACGCATGGAGTTCCTCGATTTCGGCCGGCACGATCACGCCGCCGCCGCCGCCGAAGACCTTGATGTGCGCGCCGCCGCGCTCCTTCAGCAAATTCAGCATGTACTTGAAATACTCGACATGCCCGCCCTGATAGCTGGATATTGCGATGCCCTGCACATCCTCCTGTAAAGCAGCGGTGACGATTTCATCGACTGATCGGTTGTGGCCGAGGTGGATAACTTCCGCGCCGTTGGCCATCAGGATGCGGCGCATGATGTTGATCGATGCATCATGACCATCGAACAGCGATGCGGCGGTGACGAACCGGACCTTGTTGGCCGGTTTGTATTCGGTGAGCTTGTCAGCGATGAATAAGTCGGTCATGGCCGGTCTTTGCGGTGAAAGGACGCGAAAACCTAAAGTATATGACGTTAACGTTAACGTCAAGTGGACGGCGCGGGCGGCTGGAACCGGTTGATCCCACAAACATACGATCGCCCGGGTTCCGCATCCTGAGCGACTGATCATCCGGTTCAGCGGCTGTCATATCGCTGTTCCGCGGCACAAATCGGGTTGCTTGATAGAATGGCCGCTGACCCGTATCGGAGAAACGCATGTTTCTAATGTTGTTGTTGGCGACCCTGCTGGTTGCATCCGGCGTATCCGCCGCCGTGATGATCGTCTTCACCAAACCGCTCGATGCAATCCTCAAGCGCATCATTGCCGACGAGATCAGCGCCGCATGGCTGAAGTACCTGAAGTTCGCCATCCTCGTCGTCGGCATTTCGGCCGGTGTACGGATTTATCATATCGAAAAGTACATCACGCCGGCACGAGCCGAGAAGAGCGCGGCGATTGTGGAGCTTACTTTTGAGCGCTGGATACTCGAACTCTATCGCACCGTGATCGAAACCCTGCAGGGCATCGCCTGGATGCTGCTCGTCTTTTTTATCTTCGCCCTCGTCGCTTACGTCATCGTCCGGCTGGCTGAAATGAAGCTGGGCGACAAACGCGACCCGAGGTAGGCACAGGACGTCAGGCCAGGTCTGGAGGG
>JAQGMD010000037.1 GCA_028292565.1 Burkholderia sp.
GGAAGAGGCCGTAGACATACTCAACTCTGCGGTAAATCCCTCGTTGCTTGCGGGTGGTACTGATTTGTGCGCGCAATTCAACGAAGGTTTTGCTCCAGGCGTCCTCATCGATTTGGGCGGCATCCAAGCGCTTCGCAAAATTGAGGTGGTTGATGATGCGCTAAGCATCGGTGCCATGGTCACCCATTTTGAAGGCGCCCGGCACCAAGACGTCAAGCGGCTGCACCCCGGCTTCGCTGAGGCATGGTCACGCATTGCAACCGTTCGGGTCCGCATGTCCGCCACGATCGGCGGCAACCTGACGGCGCGTCGCACCCGCTACGAGGGCGCGATTTTGCTGACCGCCTTGGGTGCAGGCATGCGGCTTTTGTCGGCCAACGGGCCATACGAGGCCGACATAGAGAGCCTTTGGCACTCGGAGCTTGTTCCAAGGTCGCTCTTGATTTCCATTCGCATCCCCGTGCAGCAGCCTTCAAGCTTTCACTATGCGCGCATGCTCCGGCCCGCGATGACACAGGCCGTGTGCGTAAAACATGGGCTGCACGGGTACACGGGGCGGCTGGTCGTGGCGACAGAATTCTTGCCCCCCGTTGCGCTCCCTTTGGACTTGATAAACGTACGGACTCGTGACGACATCGCGGCACAGGCTAAGTCGATTGCGCGAGAGACCCTGCGCGCGTTGCCGGCAAGCTTCGCGGACGTATGCGTGAGTAACGAATATGCGAGGGAGGTCAGCGAAGTGATTCTTCGGAGGCAGCTTGAGGCCATAGGAAGTGAGGGCGCTCTATGAGTTCCAGTAACGTAAAAAAGAGCATTCGCATCAACGGGCGTGCGATAGATATAGATGTGCCCGTGAACGTCATGCTTGTTGACTTTCTCAGGGATACTTTGGATCTCAAGGGCACCAAGATCGGATGTTCGAGAGGCGTATGCGGCAGCTGTACAGTACTCATAGACGGTGTTCCGCGCGCAGCCTGCTCGACCTTTACGTTTCAGGCAGCAGGACGGGATGTGACCACCATCGAAGGGCTGCAGCGGAACGGCGAGCTCGACCCGGTGCAACGAGCGTTCATTGAGAACAGTGCTTTCCAATGCGGATATTGCACCGCCGGCATGATCATGCTTGCCAAGGCCCTCCTCGACATGCATCCGGATCCCACGCGCGAACAAATCGTCGAGTGGATGAGCTCGAACATCTGCCGCTGCACCGGCTATCTGATGATCGTCGAGGCGGTCGAGAATGCTGCCAAGGCGTTGCGGGAGGCCACAACGTGACAACTTCTGCCGTTGGTCAAGCCGTTGAACGCAAGGACGCTCGTGAAAAAACCACGGGTCGCGCGGTCTATGCTACTGATATCTCCCAGCCCGCAATGCTGCACGCGAAGGTCTTGCGAAGCTCACGCCCTCATGCGCGCCTGTTGAGCATCGATGTGTCGGCCGCGAGAAGTCTTCCTGGGGTGCATGCCGTGCTCACTCATGAAGATATTCCTGCCGGCCTGTCTCCTCAATGCGGCTACTTCATCAAAGATCAACCCATCGTTGCGTCCGATCGGGTGCGGTACATTGGAGACGTTATCTGCGCGGTGGCTGCGGAGACTGAAGAAATCGCGACCGAGGCACTATCCCGTATCCAGGTGGTTTATGACGATTTGCCCGTCGTTGCCGATATTGAAGCCGCGCTCGAGGATGGCGCGGCTGCACTCTTCGAACACACGCCTCCTGGAAGTGTTCCCCCTTATGGACAAGGCGCGCTCGGCGCGCTCTATCCAAGCAAGAATATCTGCTATCAGTTCTCTTATACGACGGGCGACGCGTCGGAGTTCGAAAATTGCGACCTCGTTTTTGAGGACGAATTCAGATTTTCGCGGATGCAGCATTACACGCTGGAGCCCTTCGTCGCTATTGCAAAGGCCAGCGCCGATCAGATCACAGTCTGGACGCCTTGCCAAAACCCGTTCCCGCTTCGCAAAGAGTTATCCAGAATTTTCAAAATCCCGGAAAACCGGATTAGCATTCAGGTTCCCTTCATCGGTGGAAGCTTCGGCGCCAAGAATAGCTGTAAAAACGAACCTATTGCCATCCTGCTGTCGATGCTCAGCGGACGTCCCGTTCGCTATTGCCTCACCATGGAGGAGGCGTTCTACACGAATACGCAACACGCGGCTATCTTGAAACTGCGCACCGGCGTCATGCGCGACGGAACGCTGGTCGCGCGCCAAAGCGAGATCTACCTCGACGCAGGCGCGTACTCGGATGCGAGCCCTCTAGTGGCCGAAAAGGCCGGCTATCGGATCCCAGGCCCTTACCGATATAAGCATATCGACAGCAAATGTTACTGCGTGCTGACGAACACAGCGCCGGCGGGCGCGTTCCGCGGGTTTGGGGGCACTCAGGCGACATGGGCCAGCGAGAGCCAGATCGACATGATCGCGCGCCGTATCGGCATGGATCCGTACCAATTCAGGATGAAGAATTTTCTTGATCGCGGCGAGCCGTTCGTGCCGGGCGAGACCGGTGTCGATAGTGATTTGGGAGCCGGCCTGGAATTGATAGCCTCACACCTTGGCTATCACGATCGCGCGCATGACGGGCGGCGTGGCTGGGGGCTTGCAGTCGGATTCAAGGACGGCGGCGGCGTGCGCAAAGCTGCTCAGGCACAGATCAAAGTGTCAAGTGCCGGAGATATTTTTTTGCTATGCGCTACCGCGGAGGTAGGGCAGGGCGCTCGCACATCATTGGCGCAAATCGCCGCTGAAGTGCTCAATACAGCGTCCACAAGGGTGGTCATGCCACCCGTCAACACCGACTACTTGCCCTTTGACCATGGCACGAACGCGAGTTCTTCAATCGCTGTGATGGGCCGGGCAGTCGAACAGGCCGCTCGGCGCGTCAAGTCGCAAATCCTCGAGTGCGCCGCGGAACAACTGAATTGCGATCCGGCCGAGCTCACGCTTGAAGACTGGACGGTATTAATCGATGGAGTTCGGCATCCGCTGCAGCCGCTTGTACTGCGTTCCTTCGGCGGGCCAGGCTTCGAATTCATTGGGGAGGGTCTGTGCCGCGCGAAAGCCGATCACGGGGCACCGCTCGAAGCGAAGAGCGTGTACTGGGAAATCGGGTGGGCAGGCGCCGAGGTGGAAATCGACATGGCAACGGGTAGTTGCAAGGTTTTAAAGCTCGTCGTCAGCGGTGACACCGGTCGTTCCATCCATCCGCTGATCTGTCGCGGACAGGAAGAGGGCGGCGCCGTGATGGGATTCGCACAAGCCATGTTCGAGCAGATGATCTATGACGGGCAAGGAAAGCTCGTCAACCAGGACCCGCTCGTGTATCGGGTGCCGTTGGCCGAAGACCTTCCCGCTGAATTCGATTCGATTACCCAGGAGCAGGGATTCGGTCCCGGCCCATTCGGCGCCAAGGGTGCCGGTGAAGCGACCATGCTGCCTGTAGCCAGCGCGATTGCGAATGCGATTGAGGACGCCATCGGTGTTCGAATTACCCAGTTGCCGCTGACCGCCGAGCGCGTGTGGCGGGCAATCCGGAGTAAAGCCGGGGACTGACGCGGAAGCTATGAATCGCTTTCCGTCGCTTTCTTTCACCATGACCACGTAGAGAGGGGTCGATATGCCGCAGTTCACTGTAGTCAACAAGCCAACTTGTACGAGCCATTGCACAAAGCCAGCTACTGACGGTTCCGGAACAACGGGTCTACATCCCCTCCGCCGCCCGCTATTGCTCGCTGGCGCCGCCCTTTGCGCAGGCCTCCTGATGGTTGGCAGCGCCATCGCCGAGCAGTATCCGAGCAGGATGGTCCGCATCATCACCCCTTATCCTCCAGGTGGCGGGGGCGATCTGCTTGCGCGGATCTATGGGCAAAAGGTCCAGGAGAAATGGGGACAGCCAGTGATGGTCGACAATCGGCCCGGCGCCGGGACAATTCTCGGCACGGCCGCAGCTGCCAAGGCGGAGCCGGATGGCTACACCTTGCTAATCACAAGCGACTCTTCGATTACCAGCAACCCGCACCTGTACAGCAAGATGTCGTTCGACCCTTTGCATGATCTCGTGCCGATCACGCAGCTCGTTGGTTCGAATATGATGATTCTGGTACATCCCTCAGTCAAGTTCCGCACTCTCCCCGAACTGGTGGCATTTGCGAAGGCAAATCCGAACCGCGTGCAATACGCATCGTTCGGTGCGGGAAGCCAACCGCATCTCTCGTTCGAAGCTTTGAAACGTGCGGCGAATATCGACCTTCTTCATGTGCCCTACAGCGGGCTGGGCCCCGCCACGACTGCGGTCGTAAAGGGTGAGGTGATGATGACATTGGGTAGCGCTGCCACGGCGAGCGGGCATATCAAGTCCGGAAAGCTCATCCCTATTGCCATTACCCGTGCCGACCCCTCGCCAGACACGGCGCATCTCCGCACGTTCAAGGACGCCGGATTCGCCGACATGGACCCTCGGGCTTGGTTTGGAATTTTCGCTCCAAAAGGCACGCCCGCGGGGATCGTCAAGAAGATTCAGCGCGACATCGCGGAGATCCTTGCCGACCCCGAGTTTAGAAAGCGCGAAGTGCTGGATCGCGGTTACATCGCCGGCGGCATGTCGCCGGAAGAGTTTACGGCCGAGATCAAGGCGGACTACGCGGTGAAGGGCCGCCTTATCAAGACGATGAATATCAAACTGGAAAACTGAACTATTGGTCCGTCGTGGCCGTAATCGTTACCGAATTGTTCAGCTAAAAAAAGACCAATAACAGGAGGCTCAATGCAGTACTTGTCCAAAATCGCCTGCCTTGCGGCATGGATCTTTGCCCTCGGCGGCGCCAGCGCCGCGGCGGCTCAGGATTTTCCCAACAAAAGTATCCGCCTCGTGGTTCCATTCGCGCCCGGCGGTGCGCCAGACGTCATCGCACGTAATGTTGCAGGCAAGCTGGCGCAACGTGTGAAGCAGAGTGTGATCGTCGAAAATCGCCTGGGAGCGGGCGGCAACATCGCGTATGAAACGGTTGCGCGTAGTCAACCGGACGGCTATACCCTAGTGCTTGCGGCCACCGGGATCGCCACCAACGTCAGTCTCTACAAGCAGCTCTCTTACGACGCGATTAAGGATTTCGCACCGATTACGCTCGTCTCCAGAAGTCCGCACGTGGTGGTTACACAGCCATCGTTAAATGTAAATTCAGTGCAAGACCTGTTGGCGCTGGCGAAGGCAAGGCCCGGGACAATCAGTTACGGATCCGCGGGTTCCGGCACGATCTTGCATCTGGCAGGCGAGATGCTCAGCATCAAGACCGGCGTCCAACTTATGCATGTACCGTACCGCGGTGGAACTCTCGCGCTAAACGATCTGGTGGGCGGATCGATCCAGTTAATGTTCAGCGACATCGCCTCGGCGGTACCTCACATCAAAGCCGGTAAGCTGCGTGCCATTGCCGTCACAGGTGCGCAACGGACCTTGTCCCTGCGCGATGTTCCCACCGTCGCTGAAGCCGGCGTTCCAGGCTATGCCATTGAAGCCTGGTTTGGCATCCTGGCCCCGGCCGGCACACCGATGCCCGTTATCACCCGCCTGAACCAAGAGCTGACCGCTATCCTTGCCGAGCCCGAACTCAAGGCGCGCATGCTTGATCTCGGTCTGGAGCTGGGCGGGAGCTCTCCAGGGGAGTTCGCAAGCTTCCTTGCTAGCGAGATCAGGAAGATGAGCGACATCGTCAAAGCTTCGGGCGCAAGCCTGAACTGACCGAACGCTATTTATTTACCTGTTTGACCCACTAACTCGGAGTTTCAAATGCTACCTACTTCAGTATTGACTTATTTGCTTGGGACGAGTCGCTGCAAGGGGGCGCGTCTCGCAGGAGCTTTAAATCGAAAGACACTCGTTTCCCGCATCGTCTGGCTGGCGGCAATCGCCGGTCTCGTATGCGAAATGAACAATGCGGCGGCGCAGGAATACCCGAACAGGATTATCCGGCTGGTCGTACCTTTCGCAGCGGGAGGTGCGCCCGATGTGGTGGCACGCAATATCGCAATCAAGCTGGAAGAGCGTCTCCGACAGAAGGTGCTTGTCGAGAACCGATTAGGTGCGAGTGGCAACATCGCGTATGAGTCGGTGGCGCGCAGTGCGCCTGATGGTTACACGCTGCTGCTCGCATCGCCCGGCATCGCTACCAACGTCAGTTTGTTCAAGAAGCTCTCCTACGACACGACGAAAGACTTCGCGCCGATCACACTGGTCGCAAGAAGTCCACATGTGCTGGTTGTCCATCCTTCGGTGGCGGCGACCTCGGTGGAAGAACTGATCGCGCTCGCCAAGAGCAAGCCCAGGGAATTGAGCTACGGCTCTGCGGGCGCCGGGACCACTTTGCATCTGGCCGGCGAGATGTTTACGACGCATACAGGCGCGCAGTTTCTGCATGTGCCCTACCGTGGCAATACGTTCGCACTGGCCGACCTGATGAGTGGATCGATTCAGCTGATGTTCAGCGATATTCCTTCGGCGCTGCCGCACATAAAGGCCGGTAAGCTGCGTGCGCTCGCGGTTACCGGCTCGCGGCGGTCGGCAGCGATGCCTGACGTGCCGACGATCGCCGAAGCCGGCGTACCGGGATATGCGATTGAAGCGTGGTACGGCATTCTTACCAAGAGCGGCACGCCCGAACCGATTGTCCATCGCCTCAATCGTGAGCTTAGAGTGGTCCTGGATGATCCTGAACTCAAGCGGCGGATGGAGGATCTCGCCCTGGAAATGGTCTGGCAATCTCCGCAGGAGTTCACCAGCTTCCTTTCGATGCAGGTCAAGCGAATGGGGGAGGTTGTTCGCGCATCGGGCGCGAGCCTGGACTGACCGGACTGGTTCCATGTTAAGGAAGAATATAATGAAATTGCCGTTGCGATTATTGCTGTCATTAACGGTTGCCGCCATCGGACTGAATGTCGGAGCTGCCTTGGGTCAGAGCTACCCAAACAAGCCGGTCCATATCGTGGTGCCGTTCGCGGCGGGCGGTTCGATCGACGCGCTCGCCCGGCTGATCGGGCCCAAGCTTGCCGCCGCGTTCGGTCAGCCAGTCATTGTGAACAATCAGCCCGGCGCCGGTGGCACCATCGGTGCCGCACAGGTCGCCAGATCCGCGCCCGACGGCCATACCATTCTGCTGATGCCCGTCAATCTTGCGATGATGCCCGCGCTTTACCGCAAACTGCCTTTCGACGCGGCCATGGATTTCATCCCCGTGACCCAGCTCATCGCGACCGAACTGGTTTTGGTGGCCAATCCCCAATTGCCCGCCACCTCGGTCAAGGAGTTGATCGCGCTGAGCAAGGCCAAACCGGGCAGCCTGAACTTCGGCTCGACCGGCGTGGCCAGTCCGCTGCACCTGACAATGGAACTGCTGAAGACATCGGCCGGCATCGACATCATGGCCATTCCCTACAAGGGGGACGGTCCACTCAATACCGCGTTGATGTCGGGCGAGGTGGAACTAGCGGTGATGCCGGTATCGGCGGCACAGCAATATATCCAGAAAGGCCGCTTGCGTGCATTGGGGATGACGGGTCCCCGGCGCGCTGCGAGCTTTCCGGAGGTGCCCACCATTTCGGAGTCCGGCATTGCAGGCTTCGAAATCACCAGTTGGCAGGGCTTGTTCGTGCCGGCGAATACCCCGCGCGACATCGTTCTACGCATTCAGGCGGAAGCGGCGAAGGCGCTCAAGATGCCCGATGTGCGCGAACGTTTGCCGGCTTTAGGGCAGTTGCCGGTCGGGAGTACGCCGGACGAGTTCAGCGCGAAATTCAGGTCAGACATAACCAAGTTCGCCGGGATCGTGAAGGCAGCCCGCATTCCGTTTCAGGACTAACGAAACTCTTAATGTAAGGAGGATGATGATGAGTGACAGCAGGCAAGAGACGCAGATGATGGCAAAGGCATATGAGGACAAACTGGGCGACGCCCTGGAGAAGTTGATGGGCGACGGCGTACAAGAGCTCGACGGACTTGCGGCCGGTTTGAATTCATTGGATGTCCGCCCGCTATCGGGCGGAGCGTGGACGCCGCAGTCACTGGCCGTGGAACTGAAGAAGCTAGGAACATGACAAGAAGTAGTCGCAGGTGGGGCTGGGGGAACGAATCACTGCATTGAATTGGACCAGAGTGTCTCTTGCATGCTGCGTTGCTGGGGCGGTCAATCTGCTTGGTAGAGGTTAAGAAAAAATAGGAGGCGAATAATGAATCTGCTTTGGAAGAAACCGGTGTCAACTGAAGACATTTGGAGCACCGGGATACTGAATCAATGGTACCTGGTGTGCCGGTCGGAAGATGTCGGGACCACGCCGGTCGGGCTGACCAGGCTTAACAGAAAAATTGCATTGTGGCGTGATGGGTCCGGAACAGTGCATGCAATCGACGACTTTTGTCCCCATCGCGGTGCCCCGATGTCGAAAGGCGTCGTTGTGGAAAACGGGCTCGCTTGCAAGTATCACGGCGTGGTCGTGAATGGGCAGGGCGTGGTGCAGGTGGTGCCGCCAGTGCACGACTGTCCGATGGTGCGCCAAAAGAAAAATATCGGTTACCCGGTTCAGGAGAAGTTTGGTGCGATCTGGCTTTACTTCTCGGACGGAATCGACGATAAGGTTCCTGAAATGGAACTCCCGCCGCAAATGACCTCGCCGGAATGGTCTGGCTTCCTGTTCACGCAGGTGTGGAACTGCAATTATCGCGTGGCGCTGGATAATCGGCTTGATCCTATCCATGGCAGCTATCTGCACATGGACACATTTACTCTCGTATATGGGACGAAGCAGAGTTTGATTGAACTGGAGACCACCGAGCGTGGCTTCATCATCCAGCGTGACAATCAGAGGGGCGTCAACATCGACCGCACAGAGGTCGTGTACAAGCCGGGGAGCAACTACTGGGTCGCCACCGAGATTCCCTATCCGAAGTCGGCCGGTGGAAACTTTTTCCGGATCATGGCCTATCCGACGCCGATCGACGCGGAGCGAACCTATGTCTGGTTTTACCGATATCAGCGCTCCGATGGATGGCGCCGCGACCTGTGGCGGTTCCTCTATAAGAATCGTCTCGACGCTCGCCATAACTATGTGGCTGGTCAGGATCGCGACATGCTCGAGGCAATACCGAAGGATGCACGAGAGCGGGAGCAGCTTATACAGACCGATATCGGCGTCGCCCGCATCCGCCGCATGCAGAAGCTCGAAGCAGAGGCACAGGCCAACCGCATCAACGAGCATTTCAAATTAAATAGAGCCGCTCAGGGATAGCCATGCCAGCGTCAAGTCGTGAAGTGGTAGTTCGTGGTGCCGGAACCGTCCTGCTCGTGGGGGCGGGGCGTATCGGGTATCTGATAGCGCGGCGCCTGGTAGCGCAGGGAATCGATCTGCACGTGTTTGATCTCGAGCGGACGGCCATAGAAAAATGCGTCGCTGCAGGCGCCGTGGCCGCAGACTACGAGAGCGTGAAGTCGCTCGACTACGGCAAGGTACTGCTTTGCCTGCCGGACCCGGCAGCAGTACGTTCGTTTATTGATCTCTGGCTTTCGATGCCGTCGCGGCGGCGAACGATCATCGCTGACTTGACCACTGTGGCGCCGAGTTTCGCCCGCCGCGCGTCTGCAGAGCTTGAGGCGGTGTGCATCAGTTACCTCGACGCCCCGGTGAGCGGGGGCGAGCGTGGCGCCGAATCCGGCGCACTGACCGTCATGGTCGGCGGGGAGGTCGCCGACTACGAACGAGTCGCACCGTTGTTGCGACACATTGGCAACCATGTGCGCCACGTAGGGCCGGCAGGTTCGGGCAGCCTGATGAAAGCTATCAACCAGTATGTCTACCTTTCCTACAACTACATGTTTGCGCAAGGCGTGCGCATGGTGCGCGAAGCAGGTTTACCCGAGGACATCGGGCTGGAGATTTTGCAGCACGGCGCTGCAGGTCATCCTTTGATCAACGATCGCATTCCGACGGTTTTCGGGAGCGAATTCCGAAATGGATTCCTGTTGAAGCGATGTCTGAAGGATCTGGAGTTTCTCGAGTTGGAAAATCACTGCGATTCAGACGCCATGGCTGTTTACAAACTGGTACGCGAGAACATTCGGCGTGCAGTTGCCGAGGGCAAGGGCGACCTGGACATCCTTGCGTTGATGCAGTGATGGGAGAACGTATATCACGGCGACTTTTGCCACCAGAGCAGCCTTGTCATCTAAATCTCTAGGAGAACCAGAAAATGAGCAATATGACTGAACAGCAACAACTGACCCCGAGCTGGGGGCAGCCCGAGGGCGCTAGTTTCGAGAAATGGATGGAATCGCGCGTCGCGCGCTTCTCTACCCGGCGTTACGACTTCGATGCGTTGAAGTTCCAGGCCGACTTCGATCCGAAATACCGCCGTGGGCAGATGCGCTATATGGGCACTGGCGGCACGGGCGTGGCAGCCGACGTCAATACGGTACCGGCCGAGCATTTCACCTTTTCAACCATGCTCATTCCGGCTGGCCACGAAGGCCCGTCACACTTGCACGTAGATGTAGAAGAGGTGTTTTTTATCCTGCGTGGCAAGGTCAAGCTGATTCTGGAAAGAGACGGCGAGCGCTACGAGACCATCTTGACCGAACGCGACCTGGTGTCGGTGCCGCCCGGGGTCTACCGCGAAGAAATAAACATCGGTGACGAAGACGCATTGATGTGCGTCATGCTGGGCGCGAAGAAGCCTGTCACGCCGACGTACCCGCCCGAACACCCGCTGACCAAGGTGAAGCGGGGCTGAGGCGGACACCATGACGACATCGTCCACGCTTCCGACGGCCTGTGCTCTGGACCTGCTCGAGAGCCGTTTCCCGCAATCGATCATCACGTTGGCTTCCGATGCGCGCGTAGCCGTCCGCACCTGCGGTGAAGGCCCCGCCATCGTGCTGCTGCATGGTATCGGTTCGAGTGCTGCATCATGGCTACACTGCGCATTGGAACTAGGCAAAGTCGGGCGGGTGGTGGCATGGGATGCGCCGGGGTACGGAGAGTCGACGCCGCTTGATGGCACTACACCGAATGCCAGCGATTACGCTGAGCGTTTACACCAGCTGCTACAGGCGATCGGCATCACGTCTTGCGTGCTCGTTGGCCATTCGCTGGGCGCGCTTATGGCTTGCGCCTTTGCGCATGGGCGGGGATTGGCCTGCGTACAACGTGTCCTATTGTTTAGCCCGGCGCGCGGCTATGGCGCACCGCTAAACGCTGCCATGCGGGATAAGGTGCATAGCGAACGCTTGCAAGCGTTGCGGACGATTGGCGTGCAGGGCATGGCGGAGAAGAGCCCGGCGCGGATGCTGACGCCGCAAGCGGACGAAGCTGCCCGAACCTGGGTGCGCTGGAATACGTTGCGCCTTAATCCGGAGGGCTATGCGCAGGCTGTGGAGATGTTGTGCGCAGAAGACCTGGCCCGCTACATCAATTTGCGCATGCCCGTCGAAGTGCACTGCGGTGACAGTGATCTGGTCACGCCTCCGGAAAACTGTCTTGGCGTGGCGGAAGCCTTTTGTGCCCATTTTTCAATGGTCGCCTGCGCAGGGCACGCAGTGTACATTGAACAACCTGGTGCAGTGGCCAGTTTGATTGCGCACGCAACAAATCTGACTTTTTTTGGAGTTTCGAATCGTGAATGATCTTCCCACTGACGACGCGCAGGAGAGGTATATCGTCCCAGGACTTGAGCGGGGTCTGCGGCTAATGGGCGAATTCAGCCGCAAAACCCCCACTCTCGGCGCACCTGAACTGGCGCGACGACTGAATCTGCCGCGTACAACCGTGTTCCGGCTGCTCACCACACTGGAGAGCCTGGGCTTCGTCGAACGTACCGACAGTGGCGCGTATCGGCTCGGTATGGCGGTGCTGCGGCTGGGCTTTGAGTACCTTTCTTCACTTGAGCTGACTGAACTGGGCCAGCCGGTGTTGAAGCGCCTGTGTGACGAGATTCACTACCCTTGCAATCTGGTGGTGCGCGATGGGCGCCACATCGTCTACGTTGCCAAGGTTACCCCGCCCACGCCGTTTTCGAGCACGGTGCACGTGGGCACGCGACTGCCTGCGCATGCGACGGTACTCGGTCGCATCCTGCTGGAGGACCTGAGTTTGCCTGAGCTGCGCCAACTGTTTCCCGAGGAGCGTTTGGAGATTTATTCCAGCAGTACGCCGACGACCCTGATCGAGTTATTCGACATGGTGCAAAGCGACCGTCAGCGCGGCTACGTGCTGGGCGAAGGATTCTTCGAGGCCAGTATCTCCACCATTGCCGCGCCGGTACGAGACCACAGCACACGCATCGTCGCAGCGCTTGGCGCGACCATACCGTCGTCTCATATCGACAGCAATCGTCTGGAGGAACTGGTGCAGCGCGTTCGCTCAGCCGCCGACGAACTGTCGAAACGGTTGAATTATTCACCCAATAGCGGCACCACCGACAAAGTGGTGACGACGTTACGTTCACGATAAATCGCCACGAATGAATCTGTTTAATTTAAATAACACGGTAGCTGTGGTCACCGGCGGATCGTCCGGCATCGGCCTTGCGACCGTCGACCTGTTGCTGCAAGCTGGCGCAGCGGTGAGCTTCTGCGGCCGTGACGAAGCACGCCTGCATCAGGCCGAAGCCGGCCTGCGTGAACGCTATCCTGATGCTCGCCTCTTTGCCCGTCCTTGTGATGTGCTCGACGTCGCTGCAGTAGAATGCTTCGCCGCCGAATCCGAAGCAGCGCTCGGCGCAGCCTCCATCCTGGTCAACAATGCCGGTCGTGGGCGCGTATCGACCTTTTCCGATACCAGCGACAGCGCCTGGACCGATGAGTTGCATCTCAAATTCTTCTCCGTGATCTACCCGACGCGCGCGTTTCTGCCGCAGATGGAAAAGCGATCCAACGCAGCTGTCGTGTGCGTTAACGCACTATTGGCGGCGCAACCGGAACCGCATATGGTCGCGACATCGGCGGCCCGCGCTGGAGTTCGCAACCTGGTGCGCTCGCTCGCGACGGAGTTCGCGCCCAAAGGCATTCGCGTCAATGGAATCCTGATTGGTCTGGTGGAATCAGGCCAGTGGCGGCGCCGATTCGAAGCACGCGAAGAGCGCGAACTCGATTGGGCCGCATGGACAGCGCGCCTCGCACAGCGGAAGCAGATTCAACTCGGCCGTCTCGGTCTCCCTGAAGAGGCTGCTCGTGCCATTTTCTTTCTCGCCACGCCGATGTCGTCGTACACGACCGGCAGCCATATTGACGTTTCCGGAGGCTTATCCCGTCATGCATAAACAAAATCAAGTTACTGTGGGCACGGCCATCGCGGCATTCCTTGAACAGTGCGGTGTCAAGGCCGCATTCGGCGTCATCTCGATCCACAACATGCCGATCCTCGATGCGTTCGCCGAACGCGGCCAGATTCGCTTTGTGGCGGCGCGTGGCGAAGCGGGCGGCACCAGCATGGCTGACGCCTATGCCCGCACCACCGGGAGCCTGGGCGTCTGTGTCACGAGCACCGGCACTGCGGCAGGCAATGCGGCCGGTGCGATGGTGGAAGCACTGACCGCCGGCACGCCGCTGCTACACCTGACCGGGCAGATCGAAACCCGCTATCTTGACCAGAATCTCTCCTATATTCACGAGGCGCCGAATCAGCTGTCAATGTTGCAGGCCGTGTCCAAGGCGGCATACCGGGTCCGCAGCGCGGAGACGGCACTGAGCATGGTCAAGCTCGCCGTGCAGACTGCGCTCACCGCGCCGGCGGGACCGGTGAGTCTCGAAATTCCGATCGACATCCAGGCAAGCCTGATCCCAACCCCCCCCGATCTGAGACCCTTGCCTGTACCAGTGCAGGCACCGTCCGATTACGCGCTTGACGAATTGGCAAACAGGCTGAGCCAGGCCCGCCGCCCGCTGTTGTGGCTCGGTGGCGGCGCGCGCCGGGCAGGTGTTCAGGTAGAGCGACTCATGGCGCTCGGCATCGGCGTTGTTACGACCACTCAAGGCCGTGGCACCGTGCCCGAAGACGATGAGCGCTCGCTGGGCGCCTATAACCTGCAAAAGCCGATTGAGGCGTTCTACCAGACCTGCGATGCGGTGGTGGTGGTCGGCTCACGCCTACGCGGCAATGAAACATTGAAGTACGAGCTGAAACTGCCGCGCCCGCTTTACCGAATCGATGTCGACCCGGCGGCCGACGGGCGTTGCTATGCAAGCGACTACTTTGTCTGTGGCGATGCTGAGCTGGCCCTGAAAGGTCTGGCGGACCGCCTGGAAGGGCGGATGTCGGTCGATCCGAAGTTTCTGGACGACTTGCGCCGCGCCCGCGCATCTGCCGAAAAACAGCTATTGGACGGACTCGGGCCTTACAGCGAGTTAGTGACCCAGTTACAGAAGGCCGCCGGCCGCAGCTTCAACTGGGTACGTGACGTCACCGTGTCCAACAGCACCTGGGGCAACCGCCAATTGCGCATCTTCGATCCACGTGCCGGGGTACACGCGCTTGGCGGCGGCATAGGACTGGGCCTGGCCATGAGTATCGGCGCGGCGGTGGGCGCGGCCGAGAACGATTCCGGGAAAAAGACTCTCTGCTTGTCCGGCGATGGTGGCTTTATTCTCAATCTCGGCGAACTCGCTACCGCAGTCCAGGAAAAAGCCGATGTAGTGTTTGTCCTGATGAACGACAAGGGCTACGGCGTGATCAAGAATATCCAGGACGCACAGTATGGCGGCCGGCGCTGCTACGTCGATCTGCATACGCCGGACTACGCGCAATTGTGCGCGTCGGTGGGCTTGCGTCACAGCCGGGTCAGCAGCGTCGCCGACATGGCCGCTGGCATCCAGAAAGCGATCACGGCAAAGGGGCCGTTCCTGCTAGAGATCGACATGCTGTCCATCGGTAGCTTTAAGACGGCATTTGCCGGCCCGCCGGTCAACACTGCCGTCCCAGCCGCGGCTGTGGCCTAAAGGAGCAAGGTCATGATGCACATTGCAATGATCGGCTGCGGCGCGATTGGCGCCGGGGTGCTGGAACTACTGCAGAGCGACCCGGATCTCAATATTGACTGCGTGGTGGTCGATCCATCGGGGCGGGAGCGCGCCGAAACATTGCTAGCACGCTTGGCGCCTGGAGCCTGCGTGCGGGAATGCCTTGACGACGGCGGACCGCGTCCCGATCTGGTGGTCGAGTGTGCCGGGCACGGCGCGATCGAGGAACATGTGCTCCCGGCGCTACGAAGCGGCATTCCTTGCCTCGTTATGTCGGTCGGCGCGCTTGCTGAACCGGGTTTGGCCGAGCGGCTGGAGCAGGCAGCAAGAAGCGGCGGTACTCAGGTGCAACTGCTCCCCGGAGCCATCGGCGCCATCGATGCACTCGCCGCCGCGCGGCTCGGTGGACTCGACAGCGTCGTCTATACAGGTCGCAAGCCGCCGTTGGCATGGACCGGTACGCCGGCCGAGTTGGTGTGCGATCTCGAAAGCCTGGCCGAGCCCAAGCTCATATTCGATGGCAGTGCCGGAGAGGGAGCCCGGCTGTACCCGAAGAACGCCAACGTCGCTGCAACGCTGGCACTGGCCGGTCTCGGACTTGATCGGACCCGACTTAGGTTGTACGCAGATCCCGCCGTCACTGAAAACGTCCACCATGTGGAGGCCAGCGGCGCGTTTGGCAGCTTCGAGTTGACGATGCGCGGGAAGCCGTTGGCCTCCAACCCCAAAACCTCGGCGCTTACTGTTCTTAGCGTGGTGCGGGCGTTGGGTAATCGCGCGCATGCAATCTCGATCTGACGGAGCTACACATGAGTGAGTTTAACGAACTGCTGCCCATCTGCGTTGGTGGTCAATGGCGCCTTGGTAGCGGTGACCGCTACGCCAGCATCTATCCCGCCACCGGTGAACCGGTGGCTCACCTCCAGGCGGCCTCTATAGCTGATGTCGATGAGGCTGTAACCCTGGCCGATGCCGCGTTTCGCAACAGCGGCTGGGCGCAGCGCAAGCCGCATGAGCGTGCCGCAGTGCTGTATCGCGCAGCTGAGATGATCCGTTCGCAAGGCGAAGCGCTGGCCCAACGCCAGCGCCTGGATAACGGCAAACCGATCAGTGAAACCCGAGCGCTGGTGGCCAGCGCCGCCGCAACCTTTCAGTTCTTCGCCAGCGCCTGCGAGACGGTGGAAGAAACCATCACGCCCTCGCGTGGCGACTACTTCACGATGAGCGTCTACGAGCCGATGGGCGTGGTGGCTGCCATCACGCCGTGGAATTCGCCGATTGCGAGCGAAGCGCAGAAGATCGCACCGGCATTGGCTGCGGGGAATGCGGTCGTAATCAAGCCGGCCGAAGTCACGCCGCTGATGGCGCTTGAGCTGGCTCGCATCTGTGAGGCAGCGGGTTTGCCCAAGGGGCTGTTGAGTGTATTGCCGGGCAAGGGCTCGGTGATCGGAGACGCGCTGACCCGGCATCCGTTGGTCAAGCGCGTGTCGTTCACCGGCGGCACCGCCACCGGCAAGCATATTGCCCGTATCGGGGCCGACAAGATGATGCCTGTGTCACTGGAACTTGGCGGAAAGTCGCCCACCATGGTGCTGGAGGATGCCGATCTCGATCATGCAGTGAACGGAGTGCTGTTCGGCATCTTCAGTTCTTCCGGCGAATCCTGCATTGCCGGCTCGCGGCTGTTTGTCGCGCGAGCGGTCTACGACGAATTCCTCGAACGATTGAGCGCGCGCGCGGCTCAATTGCGGGTTGGTGATCCGGCCGACGAACGTACCCAGATGGGACCGCTGATCACCGCGCAACATCGGGAATCAATCGAGCGATATGTCGAGCTGGGCATTGCCGAAGGCGGGCACATTCGAACTGGCGGCAAGCGTCCTCAGGGTGGCGCCTTCGAGCGTGGCTACTTTTATTCGCCCACCATTTTGGAAGGGCTGCACAACAGCCAGCAAATCTGCCAGCAAGAGATTTTCGGCCCGGTGCTGGTGGCAATGCCTTTCGACGACGAGGACGCGTTGATCGAGCAGGCCAACGACAGCGTCTATGCACTCGCCGCCGGCATCTGGTCACGCGACTACAAGCGGGCTTGGCGCATCGGCCGTGCAGTGCAGGCGGGCACTGTTTGGATCAACACCTACAAGCAATTCTCGATCTCGGCGCCATTTGGCGGCTTTCGTGATAGCGGCTTGGGCCGGGAGAAAGGGCGACTGGGGATCCTTCAGTACATGGAACAAAAAAGCATGTACTGGGGCATGAATGAACAACCGCTGGCATGGGCCAATTGAGAGGAAAAATCATGAGCGTACTTGGCATCGACCAAATTACTTACGGCGCGGACGATCTGCCGACTTGCCGCCGCTTCTTTCTGGATTGGGGGCTCGATTTGGTGAGCGAGTCGCCGGAGGAGTTGACCTTCGAGACGCTCAACGGTTGCCGGGTCGTCGTCGCAGTGTCGGGCAAAGCCGGGTTGCCTCCCGCCATTGAGTCTGGCCCGACACTGCGCGAAGTGATTTGGGGAGTGGAAACCGACGCGGATTTGCGGCGTTATGCCGATGCGCTCCGCGATCAGCCCCGCTTCACGGAGAGCGCGGGCCATGTCGGTTGCAGCGACCCAAGCGGTCTCGCGATCAAATTGCAGGTCACACGCAAGCGCGATATCGACATCGAGTGCGGCATGATGAACACTTGGCGAAATCAGGCGCGCATCAACAAACCGAGCCCGGTGTATGAGCGCGCCACTCCGATCGAAGTAGGTCACGTCGTCTTTTTCGTGAAAGACCTGAATGCGATGGAGCGCTTCTACGTTGAACGGCTGGGCTTCGCCGCATCGGATCACTATCCGGGCTACGGCGCTTTCTTGCGTTGCGCGCCCGACGGCGGTCATCACGACCTCTTCATGCTGCAGCTACCCACAGGCAAAGCCGGCCTGAACCATGTGGCCTTCACGGTACGCGACATCCACGAAGTTTTTGGTGGCGGCTTGCACGTTTCCCGCTGCGGTTGGGAAACCCAACTTGGCCCGGGACGGCATCCCATCTCTTCGGCCTATTTCTGGTACATCAAGAACCCGGCGGGCGCACTCGTCGAGTACTACGCGGACGAGGATCAACTGACCGCCGAGTGGCAACCCCGCGAGTTCCAACCTGGCCCCACCGTGTTTGCCGAGTGGGCTATCGACGGCGGTATTGACGGCAACACGCGTCGTCAAAAGAGCATCGATGGTCCTGCCAGCAAATTTTTAACAGAGAAGAAGTGAATTAATCCCATGAAGTCTACAGGTCATGCTTCATTTCGCCTTGTCGCCTTGCTAGGCGGCGCTCTTTTGTTTCTGGCCGGGGCCGGCAGCGCCCTGGCACAAATATCCGCGACCGCCGCCGTCGAAAAACAGCTTGCACAAGACCGCTTTACCATCGTTGCACCGTTTCCCCCAGGCGGACCGGTCGACATCCTGGCGCGTGTGCTGGCAGATGGCCTGCAAAGGAAGTATGGCCAGGTCGCGATCACAGAGAACGTGCCCGGGGCGGCCGGTAACATCGGCATCGATAAGGTCAAGCGCGCCAAACCCGACGGTCATACTCTGTTGGTAATCCCCGCCGGCAACTTGACCATCAACCCCACACTGATGCCGAAATTCCCGTTCAACATCGAGAAAGACTTCGTTCCAATCACCATGTTGGGGCAGGCACCCAACGTTTTGGTAGCTAACCCGTCGTTGAAGGTAAAGAACGCAAAGGAGCTGGCGGCTCTGGCAAAGGCCAAGCCGGATACGCTGTCCTACGCCTCGCCGGGCGTGGGTAGCGGCCTCCATCTGGCTGGCGAACTGTTCAAGCAGCAGACCGGGGTGCAGATCATGCACGTGCCTTACAAAGGTTCGGGCCCTGCTCTCAACGACGTGATCTCTGGTCAGGTGGGACTGATGTTCACAAATCTGCCCGCCTCCATGGCCTACATCAAAGGCGGCAAACTGGTCGCTCTCGGCGTCACTGAAGCCGAGCGTAGCGCTGCTGCGCCGGAGATCCCGACGCTGACCGAGCAGGGCATTCCCGGCGTGGTCGTTACATCCTGGTATGGACTGCTCGCACCGGCCGGCACACCGCTTGCCGTGGCTGAGCAACTTGCAATAGATGCCGCCGAGATTCTGAGCCAGCCCGCGGTGCGTGAACGCATCAATGCTCAAGGTTTGACGCAAACGTTCATGAGGCCGGCAGACTTCAGGGCGCACATTCGCGCAGAGACCGCGACATGGGCGAAGGTCATCCGCTCGCGCAACATCTCGGCAGAGTGACCGCACAGGAGCCCAAGCGATGCAAACCCATATCATCGAGAGCCGCGAATCGGCGAGCGACGCGACTGTCCAGAGTCCGACCTACGCCCCTGCAGTTCAGGCATTAGTGCACGCGATTCGCTACGAGGCGGAAGGTGTGATCAGCATTGAGCTTCGCCCACTGGTCGATAGCTCGTTTCCGCCGTTCGACGCGGGCGCGCACATCGATCTGCACCTGCCTAACGGGCTCGTGCGCAGCTACTCGCTGGTTAACCCGCCCAGTGAAGAGCGGCGTTATGTGATTGGCGTGCTGCTTGATCGCACAAGCAGGGGCGGCTCTCGGTATATTCACGAGCAACTGCGAGTTGGCCTGACGTTGAAGATCAGCAGGCCACGCAACAACTTCAAGTTGCATGAGGATGCCGGGCATTCTGTACTGGTGGCGGGTGGCATTGGTATAACGCCGATCCTATGCATGGTGCGACGCCTGCTGGAGATCGGCCGCTTGCCGGATTTGCTGTACTGTGCAAGATCGCGCCGCGAGGCCGCTTTCATCGGCGAAATCGAAGAGCTGGGCGTGCCGGTGAGTTGGCACTTCGACAATGAGAAAGGCGGGCCCCCGGATCTCAAGCGTTACCTCGCGACGCGGCCCCACGACGCCCACTTCTACGCCTGCGGACCGTCGCAGATGCTGGACGCTTTCACGCGAACATCCGAGGAGTTGGGTCATCCCAATGTGCACATCGAACGATTCGCTGGCGGCGCTGCGCCTGCCTCGCCGCAAGCCCTTTTCACTTACGAAGTCGAGCTTCGCCGCAGCGGCCGCGTGATCCAAGTGTCGCAAGAGAAGTCGTTGCTCGACACGTTGCTCAATGCCGGTATACACGTAGAACACAGCTGCACTGCTGGCATCTGTGGTGCCTGCGAGACCCGTGTGCTCGAAGGTGAGCCCGATCACCGTGACTCAGTGCTCAGTCCGAGTGAACAAGCGGCTGGCAAATCAATGATGGTGTGTGTGTCGGGCTGCAAGAGCGAGCGGCTCGTGCTAGATCTCTAAGAATCGATTTTTTTGCTTTGCGAGCAAAATTGTTTGGAAGAACTCGTCAAGAAGGTTACCACCGGACGCCGTACCTAATGTTTAAGGGAGCTTGCTAGATTGCGAGGAAGACCGCGCAAAGGGTTATAGCAATTTCCGTCGTTATCTTGTTCGTCGTTGGTGTGAAAAATTCAGTCGTCTCGTTGCGTCTCGTCGCGCAAGCGTCCACGCGGGCATTTCATCCGAAACCGATCATGCGTATCCAAGACAGCACATAATCAACCGCTTTGTCGCATTCATCCAGAGAAAATGCGGTTCATACAGACCTCAACGTCATGGGAGCGACGGTACCAGTAAGGCGGATGAAGAGCGTCGTTCAGAGTGCGGTTGGTTGAACAAGTTTTTTTGTAGTACTGGCAAATCTTTGACCGCGGCAGCGAGTACAAGATTCGATAACATAAAAGGGAGAAGAGGCATGCAACAAACCAGCAGCAAATGGAAAACTATGTCGGCGATTGCCGCGTTGGGCGGCTTGATGAGCAGTATGGCCATTGCGCAATCGAACGTGAGCGTCAACGGCACGCTCGATACCTTTGCCGGCTCACTGCGCAACAGCGGCGATACCAGCAGCAAGGCGGTCGTCAATAGCGGCGGCATGACCACGTCATGGATCGGCTTCCGGGGCACCGAGGACCTGGGCAACGGGCTCAAGGCCAATTTCACGTTGAATGGTTTTTTGCGGCTGGATACCGGCGAGTCGGGCCGCTTCCCAGGCAATGAAACCTTGTTTTCGCGCGACGCCAACGTCGGGATTGGGGGTAATTTCGGCACCATCACGCTGGGCCGTTCGTCCGCGCCCAACCTGGTGCCGACCTTCGTGTCCAACGCGTTTGGCGATTCGTTCGCATTCTCCCCGCTGGTGCTGCATTTGAATGTTCCGTTGTTCAATGCTTCCGGCTGGAGCAGTTCGCATGCCGGCGATACCGGCTGGAGCAACCAGATCAAATACACAACGCCGTCGATCAGAGGCCTGAGCGCGAACCTGCAGTATCAGTTTGGGGAAACGGCCGGCGACAACGGCAAGAACAATATCGGCGGCAACCTACTGTACTTCCAGGGCCCATTGACCTTGACCGGGTACTACCAGAAGGTGGAGGTCAATAACCCGCTCGATACGCCTGCCGGCACGGTGAAGACCATCTCCGGTGTGCGGGCAGCGCAGCAGAAAATCTGGTTTGTCGGTGGCGCCTATGATTTCAAGATGGCCAAGCTGTTTGCCTCGTATGACCGCACTTCGCATAATGTGGATCTTGAGGACAGGACGGTATCCACCGGCGTGAGCGTACCGGCCGGCAGCGGCAAAATCCTGGCCGAGTGGGCGCAGACCAAGCGCAGCGGCACATGCTTTGCGGATCGCAAACGCAATACCGCTTCCATCGGCTACGACTATGACCTGTCCAAGCGCACTGACCTGTACGCGGTCTACATGAGGGACAGGATCACCGGCTTTGACAGCGGCAACAGCTTCGG
>JAQGMD010000329.1 GCA_028292565.1 Burkholderia sp.
ACCGCCATGAACAAAAGGTTCTGGAAGCAGTTCGCCATTGCGCTGTTGCTTTTCCTCGCCGGTTATTTCACCTTCAACAGTAACCTGTTTGCCCAGACGCTGGAAAAGCCCAGGGTCTCGATTGCGGTCGGCGGGAAGAATCTCTTTTACTATTTGCCGCTGACGGTTGCCGAGCAATTGGGCTACTTCAAGGATGAAGGCTTGCAGGTGGAGATCAGTGATTTTGCGGGCGGCGCCAAAGCCCTGCAGGCGCTGGTCGGCGGCAGCGCCGATGTGGTGTCCGGCGCCTATGAACACACAATCAACATGCAGGCGAAAGGGCAGTTCATTACCGCTTTCGTGCTGCAAGGTCGTGCACCCCAGATCGTGCTTGGCGTCTCAACGAAGACCATGCCGAACTACAAGTCCGTCGCGGACCTGAAAGGCAAGAAGATCGGCGTCACCGCACCCGGCTCATCGACCAATATCATGGCCAACTTCGTGCTGGCGAAGGCCGGCCTGAAGCCATCGGATGTTTCCTTCATTGGCGTCGGCACGTCGGCCGGCGCGTTGTCCGCTATGCGCTCGGGCCAGATCGATGCGATCTCCAACCTCGATCCGGTGATCACGATGCTGCAGCAGAAAAATGATATCAAGATCATCGCCGACACGCGTACGCTGAAGGACACCAATGATGTATTTGGAGGGCCGATGCCGGCAGCGACGCTGTACACCTCGGAAGCCTTCCTGAAGAAGAATCCGCAAACCGCACAGGCGCTGACTAACGCCATGGTGCGCGCACTGAAGTGGATACAGAAAGCCGGTCCGTCGGACATCATCAAGGCGGTGCCCGAGAGCTATTTGCTGGGTGATCGCGCGCTGTATATCGAAGCGTTCATGAAGGTGCGCGAAGCGATTTCTCCGGACGGGATGATTCCGGAAGCGGGTCCGAAGACGGCGTTGAGAACCTTGCAAACGTTTGAGCCAGAGCTGGCTTCCAAACAAATCGACCTGTCGAAAACCTACACCAATGAAATGGTGAAGAAGGCGAACGAGAAGTACAAATAAGGCCGGTTCCGGCGCGAGCCGGGACTGCCGATGGATGCCTACCTTTCGCCGGAATGACGAATCGATGATCCCTGCGCTTTCCCTCGACAACATCACCTGCACCTTTATCTCCAAAGACGACCGCTCGCAGCGTTACACCGCGGTCGCCGACACCACCTTATCCGTCGCCCCTGGTGAGTTTGTCTCGGTGGTCGGTCCGACCGGCTGCGGCAAATCCACCTTGCTTAATGTAGGCGCCGGCCTGCTCGAACCATCATCGGGAAGTGTGAAGGTTTTTGGCGAGGAACTCAAAGGCATCAACCGCCGTGCCGGCTACATGTTTCAGGCGGAGGCGTTGATGCCCTGGCGCAGCGCGCTGCAGAACGTGATTGCAGGCTTGCAGTTTCGCGGCGTGGATGAGGCGCAGGCCCGGCAGCTTGGGGAAGAATGGCTAGTCCGCGTCGGCTTGCAAGGCTTTGGCGATCGCTATCCGCATCAGCTTTCCGGCGGCATGCGCAAACGAGTCGCGTTGGCGCAAACACTCATTCTCGATCCAGACATCATCCTGATGGACGAACCGTTTTCGGCACTGGATGTCCAGACCCGCCAGTTAATGGAAAACGAAGTGCTCGAATTGTGGAGCGCGAAGAAGAAGGCGGTTCTGTTCATCACGCATGACCTGGATGAAGCGATTTCGATGTCGGACCGGGTGGTGGTTTTGTCGGCCGGGCCGGCGACACGCCCGATCGGTGAGTTCGTGATTGATCTGCCTCGTCCGCGCGATGTGGCTGAGATTCGTGTGCATCCGCGGTTTGTGGAGTCGCATGCGCAGATTTGGGGTGTGTTGCGGGAAGAGGTGTTGAAAGGTTATCAACAGCGGAAGGTAAGGGCTTAGATTGATTCGGTAAGACTCCTCGCGCCGGGTACACTCCCTCTCCCGCGCGGGGAGAGGGGACATGTCCACGCGATTCGGAGACTGCCCAGGTATTTGCAATGGAGGGGTTAAAGTGTTCGCGAACCACGCAAGAATTAAATTGATACGAAGAAGGCCCTCAGGATGGCTTTACGTAGTCGTCGGTTAAAGGGGGGCTAAAGTTCCGCAGACAGGTTGCGTTGGGTAGCTACATCGTCGATTTCGTTTGCTTCGACAAGAGATTGATCATTGAGCTGGACGGCGGCCAACATGCCGATGCGATTGCATATGACGAGGCGCGAACCGGATGGCTTGAGTCGCAAGACTTTCGTGTAGTCAGATTTTGGAACAACGGCATGCTTACAAATTTGGAGTGAGTCTTGACTCGAAATTCCGAGATATACGAGCAGCCCCCTCACCCCAACCCCGCTCCGCAAGGGGGGAGGGGTAAACGGTATAACTGGCGATGTGGAACCTACTGAAACCGAACCATAAAAATCTCCGTGCCTGGCAAGTGCTGGTGCTGGTCATCTTCTTCGCCATCTGGCATTTCGCCACTCGCGATCCGCAGGCCGCCTTCTTCTTCGGTGAGCCGATCAAGGTGATGATCCGCATATGGCAATGGTTCACCGTGGGCAGCGGAAGGCTGGAAGTGGGCTTCAGGGATACGGTCTGGTTCACTCTCAATTTTCCTGCCGAAATCTATCCGCATTTGCTGGTGACGCTGACGGAAACGCTGCTCGCATTCGGCATCGGCACGCTGCTCGGGTTGGGATGCGGATTATGGCTGGCCCTGTCGCCGATCGCTTCCGCGATTTTCGATCCTTACATCAAGGCAGCGAACTCGATGCCGCGCGTGATCCTTGCGCCGATCTTTGCGATGTGGTTCGGACTGGGTATCTGGTCGAAGGTGGCGCTAGCCGTCACGCTGGTGTTTTTTATAGTGTTCTTCAATGTTTACCAGGGCGTGCGTGAAGTCAGTCCGGTGGTGCTGTCGAACGCGCGTATGCTTGGCGCCAGCCAGCGCCAGTTGCTGCGGCAGGTCTACCTGCCATCCGCAACTTCGTGGGTATTTTCCAGTTTGCATACGTCGGTGGGCTTGGCGTTCGTCGGCGCCATCGTCGGCGAATATCTCGGTTCCGCCCGCGGCGTTGGCTACCTGATCCTGCAGGCGGAAGGAACGTTTGACATCAATACAGTTTTCGCGGGAATCTTGGTGTTGACCGCCTTTGCGCTGGTGCTGGATGGTGTGGTGGGTGTCATCGAGAAGCGGCTGATGAAGTGGCAGCCGAAATCCGGCGAGACCGAGAAAATGTAACTCTCGTTATTTACTGAGCATTTGGCAAGTGAGTAACAGAATGAATGCTCAGTCCCATACATCAATATGAGGTGCCTATGCATAAGTATGAAGCCACGATCACCTGGCACAGGGGCGAGCAGGATTTCAGCGACAATCGTTACAGCCGCGCGCATGAGTGGATGTTCGATGGCGGCGCCTGTGTGACGGCCTCCTCTTCGCCATTGAGCGTTCCTGTGCCGATGTCGGACCCCGCTGGAGTGGATCCTGAGGAAGCGCTGGTCGCTGCGACGTCAAGCTGCCATATGCTGTTCTTCCTGTCTAACGCAGCGAAGCGCGGTTTTATCGTTGACTCTTACGTTGATCAGGCATCGGGCGTGATGGAAAAGGGTAGCGACGGCAAGATCGCAATTACACGAATTACCTTACGGCCAAAAATAGTATTTGCCGGCGATCGCCAGCCTGCGGCAAACGAGCTCGACGAGATGCATCACGAATCGCACGAGAAGTGCTTCATCGCGAATTCGCTGAAATCGGAAGTAGTGGTCGAGGCGGCATGAGATTTAAACAGGAGATGCACCATGTACGTACCGTCGCAATTTGAAGAGCAGCGGCCGGAGGTTCTTCGTCAGTTGATTCATCAGCATCCGTTGGGCGCACTGGTCACGCTCGGACAGGATGGTCTCAATGCGAACCATATTCCTTTTGAATTCGATCCTGGACCGGCACCATTCGGCACCTTGCGCGCCCATGTTGCGCGCAGCAACCCGGTGTGGAGCGATTTCGCGAACGATGTCGAAGCGATGGTCCTGTTCCAAGGGGCACAGGCCTACATCTCGCCTTCCTGGTATGCAACCAAACAGGAGAATGGCAAGGTGGTACCCACCTATAACTACATGGTGGTCCACGCTTATGGCCCGATGCGGGTGATCGATGACCCGGCATGGCTGCTTGGCCTGGTGGAACGCCTTACCGGCCGCCATGAAGCGGACAGGGCGGGGCCATGGAAAGTGAGCGACGCACCACGGGATTACGTAGACAAGTTGTTGGGCGCTATCGTGGGTATTGAAATCCCCGTCTCAAATCTGGTGGGGAAGTGGAAGGTGAGTCAAAACCAGCCGCCGGCAAACCGGGCCGGTGTTGCGAGAGGCTTACAGGAGGTCGGCGACGATAACGCGTTGGCGATGGCGCGTGCAGTCGGTCCGTCGTAGGTTGGGATGCAATCCCAACATTCGGGACCTCGCTATGTCCCGACTCCTGCGTCGAGTAATGCAGGTTGGGATTGGCATCCCAACCTGGGGTTCTGGTTTAACGCAGCGCGTCGACTAATTTCTCCAGCTTCACCGCATCCGCGCAGACCAGGCGAATTCCCTCCGCCAGCTTTTCCGTTCCCATCGGATCCTCGTTCAGCATGAAGCGGAAAGTCTTCTCATCCAACGCCAATTTCTGCATGTCCATCGATTGCGCCGCTTCCGGACTGAGCTTGCGCGCAACCGGTGCTTCGGTCTCGGCCAGCTTCCGCAGCAGCTCAGGGCTGATCGTCAACAAGTCGCAGCCGGCCAGTTCGGTGATCTGCGACGTGTTGCGGAAACTTGCACCCATCACTTCCGTCTTGTAGCCGAACTTCCGGTAGTAGCTGTAGATCCGCTTGACGGACTGCACGCCCGGATCGTCCGCGCCGGTATAGTCCTGTCCGGTCGATCTCTTGTACCAGTCATAAATACGGCCGACGAAGGGTGAAATGAGCTGCACATCCGCTTCGGCGCAGGCGATCGCTTGCGGCATTGAGAACAGCAAAGTCATGTTGCAACGAATGCCTTCCTTTTGCAGCACTTCGGCGGCGCGTATACCTTCCCAGGTAGACGCGATCTTGATCAGTATGCGCTCGCGCGGAATGTCCACGGCTTCGTACAATTTGATCAGGGCCCGTCCTTTTTCGATCGTGCCCTCGGTATCGAACGACAGGCGGGCATCGGTTTCAGTCGACACGCGGCCGGGTATCAGTTTCAGGATCTCGAGCCCGAAGGCCACCAGCAGACGGTCGATGATCTCCTCGGTGGGCTTGCCCGCATTTCCGCGCACTGCCGCTTCCAGCAGGGGCTTGTACTCATCCTTCTGCACCGCCTTCAGGATCAGCGATGGATTGGTGGTGGCATCGTGCGGTGCGAAGGCTTTCATCGCCTGAAAGTCGCCGGTATCGGCAACGATGGTCGTGTATTGCTTCAGTTGTTCGAGCTGGTTCATCGAGACACTCGGTAAATTGTCGGGAAAGTTATCTAAATAATAGCCGCTTTTGAGGCGGCCCCCATGCTTTTGATCAGTAGCTGCTAAGGCAATTTCGGCGCCTGCCGCAGAAAAGAATCGAACTGTACATCGAGTTTTTGCAGCGCCTTTTGTGCGTTTTGCATCTTCTTCCGGAATTCCGGACCACGCTTGAGCGCCAGGCCGACCGCCAGGATATCGATGACCACCAGGTGAGCCAGGCGCGCCGAGATCGGTGTGTAGGGGTCGATGGCGAAGCTGAGGTCGATCGGCACCAGCACAGTAGCCTCTTCCGCGATCGGCGTTCCGCTTGGCGCGAGGGCAATGATGTCGGCGCCTGTCTTGCGCGCGATCTGCACACTGCGCAGGAGGGCTGTGCTGTTGCCGCGTTGCGAAATGGCGACCACCGCGTCGCCGGGTGACAGCAGCGCCGCAGCGATATTGTGGATGTGCGGATCGGCGTAGGCCACCGTTGGTACGCCGGAGCGAAAGAACTTGTGCTGCGCATCCGCGGCAACTATGCCGGAGGTGCCCTGCCCGTAGAACTCGATCTTGTTCGCACGCGCAAGCACGTTGAGTGCGCGCTCGATCGCGCCTGCATCGAGGTTGTTGCGCAGGTCCAGCAGCGCATTGATCGAGCGGCTGCATATCTTGCTGACCAGGTCTACTGCAAGATCATTCTGTAGCGGCGGCTGGTCCGCATCGGGCAACGCAAGCGCTAGCGTCTGGGCGAGCTTCAGCTTGAATTCATGCCAGCCGTCGTAACCGAGCGCGCGGCAAAAGCGTACGACGGTCGGCTCGGAGACTTGTGCGGTTTTTGCCAGCGCCGTGATGTTCTCGGCCACGGCTATGTCCGGATTCTGGAGGACGGCGAGCGCGACTTTCCGTTCCGATTTGGAAAGGGAATCGAGCTGGGTCCGGATTGAATCGAGCAGCATCGCTTTATATCTCGGGCAGGACTTCTTCGCGCCACTGCAAGCCGTCGCGGCCGATCAGTGCGCTGGCAGCCGGAGGGCCCCAGGTGCCGGCGGCATACGGGAGGGGATCTTCTTCTTCCTGTTCCCAGTAGTCGATGATCGGTTCCACCCATTCCCAGGCGGCTTCGAGTTCGTCGCTGCGCATGAAGAGTGTCAGTTGACCGCGCAGCACATCGAGCAGCAGGCGCTCATAGGCGTCCATGCGCGTCGTCTTGAAGGTTTCGCGGAAGTCGAGTTCGAGTTCGACCGGGCGCAGGCGCATGCCGTCGCCGGGCGTCTTTGCCATCAGGTTGAGATGCAGGCCTTCTTCCGGCTGCAAGCGGATGACCAGGCAATTCGGTTCGAAGCTGCTGTTGGGTTGCGCAAAAATCGAATGGGGAATCGGCTTGAATCGGACCACTACTTCCGCCAGCTGGTCTGCCATGCGTTTGCCGGTGCGCAGGTAAAACGGCACGCCGGCCCAGCGCCAGGTATCGATTTCCGCTTTCACCGCGACGAAGGTTTCCGTGCGCGAACCCGGAGTAGCGCCCGGTTCCTTGCGATAGCCTGGGACCGCAGCACCGTCGACATGCCCGGAACGATACTGGCCGCGGATCACGTCGTGCCTCAGGGTTTCAGGCGTAAAGCGCTTGAGCGAGCGCAGCACCTTCAGCTTCTCGTCGCGCACCGCGTCGGGCGTAGCCGATACCGGTGGCTCCATGGCGATGATGCATAGCAGTTGCAGCAAATGGTTCTGCATCATGTCGCGCAGCGCGCCCGCGGTGTCGTAATAGTCCATGCGATTGCCGACGCCGAGCTCTTCGGCAATCGTGATCTGGACATCGGAAATCCATTCGCGCCGCCACAAGGGTTCGAACAGCACATTGCCAAAGCGCAGCGCCAGAAGGTTCTGCACGGTTTCTTTGCCGAGGTAATGATCGATGCGGAAGATCTGCGATTCGGAAAACACGCGTCCTACTTCGCGATTGATCTGCCGGGCGCTTTCGAGATCGCGTCCGAGCGGTTTTTCGAGGACGACTCGCGACTTCGGCGTCGCTAGTTTACGCGCGTCGAGGTTGTGGCAAATCTTCGCGAACAAGCTCGGTGGGGTTGCGAGGTAAAACACGCGGGTTATCGAGGGATCGGTGCGCAGCGCATCCTCGAGCGGACGATAACTTTCGGCGTTGGTCGCATCGAAGGATACATAGGTCAGGCGGTTACGAAACGCGTCCCAGAAGCCTGGCTCGAACAAGCCCGATGCGATATGCGGCTTGGCGTTTTCGTCCAGCGCCGCCAAAAACTCTTCACGGCTCCATTCATGGCGGCCGACGCAGATGACGCGGGCGGTCGCAGGCAAGTCGTGCGCCCGGTCACGGGCGTACAGGGCGGGAATCAGCTTGCGCATGGCGAGGTCGCCGCCGCCGCCGAATAGGACCAGATCAAAATCTGCGAGTGCCATGTTGTGAAATTACTGCTTTATCCTGGATCGGTATGAGTCCGGGGGACTCATTAAATTGTAGTGCAGGCACACGGAAAAAAGGCGGGGCCGTCTGCGGCCTCGTGGGCGGTTACTGCGCGGCCCTGGCGCGGGCGATAAGACCGTTGGTCGAACTGTCATGCGCATCGGGTCGTGGCTGTCCCGCGAGTTCGGCCTCGATGTTCTTGGCCAGTACCTTCCCGAGCTCGACCCCCCACTGATCGAAACTGTTGATGCCCCATAGTACGCCCTGGACGAAGACCTTGTGTTCATAGAGTGCGATCAGGGCGCCCAACGTGGAGGGGGTCAGCGCATCCATCAGGATGGTATTGCTGGGGCGGTTGCCGGGGAAGGTCCGGTGCGGAATCAATGCATCCATCTCGGCCTCCGGCAGACCCTGCGCACGCATGTCGGCGCGCACTTCGTCCGCGGTCTTGCCTTTCATAAACGCTTCCGACTGCGCGAAGCAGTTTGCCATCAGTACCGCATGATGTCCCGCCATGCCATGGCTAGGTTTCAGCGCCGCAATGAAATCGACCGGGATGACATCGGTTCCCTGATGCAGCATTTGAAAATAGGCATGCTGGCCATTGGTGCCTACGTCGCCCCAGATTATCGGGCAGGTCTTGATCTCGAGCGGAGAGCCGTCGAGCCCCACGCGTTTGCCGTTGCTTTCCATTTCCAGTTGCTGCAAATAAGCGGGGAACCGGTTCAGGTCCTGGTGATAGGGCGCGATCGATACCGAAGCGGCGCCGAGGAAGTTGCGGTTCCACATGCCGACCAGGGCCAGTATCACGGGCATGTTCTGCTCAAGCGGCGCGCTGCGGAAATGCTGGTCCATCGTGCGGGCGCCAGCGAGGAATTCAGTGAATTGATCAAAGCCGATGGCGAGTGCGACCGACAATCCGATTGCGGACCATACCGAATAGCGGCCGCCTACCCAATCCCAGAAGGGGAACATGTTCGCCGTATCGATGCCGAACTCGCGCACCGCCTGGGTGTTGGTCGACACGGCGACGAAATGCCTGGCCAGGTCGGCTTCCTTCCCGGCTGTAAGGAACCAGGACCGCGCGGACTGCGCGTTCATCATGGTTTCCCGGGTGGTGAACGTCTTGGAAGCGATAATAAACAGCGTCGTTTCAGCGTTGACCTTGGCGAGGACCGCATCGAGATCGTGCGCGTCGACGTTGGATACAAAGTGCGTGGTCAGGCGCGGGTGCGTGAAGGGGCGCAGCGCCCTGCACACCATTTCCGGACCGAGGTCGGAGCCGCCGATGCCGATATTGACGATGTCGGTGATTGGCGTGCCGGAATAGCCGAGCCATTCGCCGGAGCGGACGCGGTCCGAAAACGCCTTGATGCGATCCAATACCGCATGAACCTCTTCGACTACATTCTGTCCATCTACCAACACTGATTCAGTACGCGGCATGCGCAATGCTGTGTGCAGTACCGGACGATGCTCGGTCGTATTGATTTGCTCACCGGCAAACATGCCATCGCGCCGCTTCTCAACCGCCCGCTCGCGTGCCAATGCCATAAGCATGCGCATCGTCGTGTCAGTAATCCGGTTCTTTGAATAATCGAGCATCAGGCCGGCTGCCTCAATCGAAAATTGGGCAAAGCGTCCGGGCTCCCCGGAGAACAATTCGCGCAATTGCCAGTCCTTCGCTTCCCCGTAATGCGATGTGAGTTGGCGGAAAGCGGCAGCGGCGGTCAGGGCTTTATCGGGCATGGATAACGATGAAATCTGATGAAAATAAATTAACTCAACTATACATCAATCTTTGGTAAGTTCACTACAAATGACCCCATGCAATATCTTCATCGTTTGAGTTAAATCATTGAGCTATGTTCAGTACTCCACCAGTTTTTTTACGCTCTATGCGCAAACACGCCGAACGCGGTCGCGCATCGGGGATAAGACTGCATTTGTAGTAAAATTACATTAATATCCAAGACAGGATTCAACCATGTCCATCCACCCTGCAGTAGCCGCCGTCACTGATCGAATCATCGCGCGCAGTCGCCCCTACCGAACCGCTTACCTGTCACGTCTGGATGCGGCGAAAGGACAGGGAGTGCATCGCAGCGCTTTGTCCTGTACCAACCTTGCACACGGTTTCGCCGCCTTTCCCGCGAATGACAAGCTGGTCCTGAAACAGCAGCGGGCGCCGTCGGTTGCAATCGTTTCCTCATACAACGATATGCTCTCGGCGCACCAGCCGTTTGAACGCTTTCCGCACTTGATCAGGGAAGCGGTGCGCGATGCCGGCGGCGTCGCCCAGTTTGCCGGCGGCACCCCCGCGATGTGCGACGGCATCACACAGGGGCAGCCCGGCATGGAACTGTCGCTGTTCTCGCGCGATACGATTGCGATGGCGACCGCGGTCGCACTGTCGCACAACATGTTCGACTCTGCCGTCTATCTGGGCGTGTGCGACAAAATCGTGCCCGGACTCCTGATCGGCGCACTGCATTTCGGCCATCTGCCTGCGGTGTTCATTCCGGCGGGACCGATGACCACCGGCATGTCGAATGCCGACAAGGCAAAGACCCGCCAGCTCTTCGCACAAGGAAAACTCGGGCGCGATGAACTGCTGGAAGCGGAATCGAAGTCGTATCACGGCGCCGGCACTTGCACCTTTTACGGCACCGCCAACAGTAACCAGATGCTGATGGAGGTGATGGGTCTGCACCTTCCCGGAGCCGCATTCATTACCCCGAATACGCCGTTGCGCGATGCATTGACTGCGGAAGCTGGGCGGCGCGCGGTGGAGATCAGCGCGCTTGGAAAAAGCTATACCCCGGTCGGACACGTGGTCGATGAAAAGTCGATAGTCAATGCGATCGTCGCATTGCTTGCTACAGGTGGCTCGACCAATCACACGTTGCACCTGGTTGCGATCGCGCGTGCTGCTGGAATCGTCATTGACTGGGACGACTTCAGCGCGCTATCCGCGGTGGTGCCGATGCTGGCGCGCATCTATCCGAACGGCGACGCCGATGTAAACCATTTTCATGCGGCTGGCGGCACCGGCTTTGTGATCCGCGAATTGCTCGATGCCGGGGTGTTGCATGAAGACGTGACCACTGTCCTCGGGCAAGGCTTGCGCAGCCATTGTGCGGAACCTTTCCTCGAGGGCGACAAGGTGGTGTGGAAGCCCGCTCTGCAGGTGAGCGCGGATGAAAACGTATTGCGTCCCGCCACCGCGCCGTTTTCCGCCGACGGCGGCATGAAGCTCTTGACCGGTAACCTCGGCCGCGCAGTGATCAAGGTTTCAGCGGTGAAGCCGCAGCACCGCGCGGTGGAAGCCCCCGCGGTGGTGTTTGATTCGCAGGAAGAATTCATGCACGCTTACCAGGCGGATGAATTGAACCGCGATTTCGTTGCGGTGGTTCGATTCCAGGGCCCGCGCGCCAACGGCATGCCGGAACTTCACGCGTTGACGCCGGCGCTCGGCAGTTTGCAGGATGCCGGACGGCGTGTTGCGCTGGTCACTGATGGCCGCATGTCGGGCGCATCCGGCAAAGTCCCCGCCGCGATTCACGTTTCCCCTGAAGTGCTGGCGGGTGGGCCACTTGGCCGCATCCGTAATGGCGATATGATACGGCTGGACGCGGATAAAGGAATACTGCTTGCCCTGGTGCCCGCCGCAGAATGGGAGGCGCGTGTCAATGAAACAGTCGATTTGTCCGGCAATAGTGTAGGCATGGGCCGCGAGCTGTTCTCGATGTTCCGCGCTTCGGTGAGTGCCGCGGAAGAAGGCGCCGCCACATTTGATTTGCCGCCGCCGCTGCATCTGCCGCAACCGAGCGACAATCCGCAGGCGGTGCCGGAAGAGCAGTCGTCATCGGACGAAGACACCCTGATTACAGGACGATAGAAAGAACATCATCATGACCCTGCTCGAAATAATGCGCGCCTCGCCGGTAATCCCGGTGATTGCGATAGACGATATCAAACAGGCGGTGCCACTCGCCAGGGCGTTGGTTGCCGGCGGCATTCGTGTGCTCGAAATTACTCTCCGTACCGTGCATGGTTTAGATGCTATCCGCGCCATTGCCGCGGAAGTGCCGGATGCAATCGTGGGTGTCGGCACGCTGACGCAAGGTGAGGAGTTCGCCGCAGCGCGCGACGCCGGTGCAGTATTCGGCGTGTCGCCCGGGCTCACTCCGGCGCTGATCGCGGCTGCGAAGAGTAGCGGCCTGCCGTTGCTGCCGGGGGTGATGACACCGTCAGAAGTAATGGTGGCGCGTGAAGCGGGCTTTCGCCAACTCAAACTGTTCCCTGCAGTGCCTGCGGGCGGCATCGGGATGCTGAACGCCATCGGTGGACCGCTGTCCGATGTGATTTTCTGTCCTACCGGCGGCGTGTCGCAGGACAATGCGGCGCAATTCCTTGCATGTAAAAACGTCGCCTGTGTCGGCGGCTCCTGGCTGACGCCGAAAGACGCGATGCAGGCGGGTGACTGGGCGCGGATTACGGAGTTGGCATTAGCAGCAAGCGCCCTGCGTCGCTAGTGCTTTGTCAAAGATAACCTCGACATCACCTGCATGCGGGATGACGTAGGTTGGGATACCAATCCCAACTTTCCCCGGTTGCATAAAATCGGTCGACTTCAGCGGGGAAAGAGGAAACGCCTATGAGGCTATTCGAATTCTCGCTTGTTTTGGCGATCGTGGCCAATGTGATAATGGCAGCGGCGCTCGCTCTCTCCGCGTAAAATAAAGGTTTCCTTTCCAATACCGCATCATGACCCAAGACGAACTCAAACAAGCTGTTGCTCGCGCCGCTATCGACTATGTCGTCGAAGGTGAAATCATCGGTGTCGGCACCGGATCCACCGCAAATTTTTTCATCGACGAACTCGGCAAGATCAAGGACAAGATCAAGGGCGCGGTTGCTTCATCGGAAGCCACTGCCGCACGCCTGAGATCGCATGGCATTCCGGTGCTGGACCTCAATGATGTGGAATCCATGCCGGTCTATATCGACGGCGCCGACGAAATCACGGCGACCGGGGCGATGATCAAGGGCGGAGGCGCCGCGTTGACGCGCGAGAAGATCGTGGCATCGGTGGCCGACAAGTTCGTCTGCATTGCGGATGGTTCCAAGCTGGTCGACGCATTGGGCAATTTCCCGCTGCCGGTCGAGGTGATTCCGATGGCGCAAGCGGTGGTCGCGCGCAAGCTGGCTGCGCTGGGTGGCGAACCACGGTTGCGCGTGAAGGATGGCAAGCCCGTGATGACCGATAACGGTTGCGTGATCATCGATGTGGTTGGGCTGAAGATCACGAACCCGGTTGAACTGGAGGCGCAAATCAACAGTATCGTGGGCGTTGTTACGGTTGGGTTGTTTGCGCAGCGCGGTGCGGATGTGGGGTTGCTGGGTACTGCGGATGGCGTGAAGAAGTTGTTGTTTTAAGACTTCGAAGGCGAAGCGAATTTTCGCTCAGGTGGAACGTAGGTTGGGATGCAATCCCAACATTCGCACCTCGCAACGAGCCGACGGTCGCATCTGATTTGATGTCTGGATCGATGCAAAAAACGTACGCCGGTCCTCGGCGGCGCACCGACACAATCGCGACCAAGTTCCGCAAGCATCGTGAAAGCGACGGTGGATCCGACTTTAAAACGTTTGGCCAGCCGCTCGCGAATTGCTTGACGCGGACTTCCTGTCGCGCAGCACAATCTCGACATCGAGTGCGGCAAGAGTGCGAAGAAGGCGTTCAACCGTCGCTTTGTTCGGGTTACGCTCAAGTTGCGAGACCGTCTGTTGTCCTACGCCGATGCGCTGTGCGAGCTCAGTTTGTGACAAGCCACGGTGCTTGCGATATGCCGCAACGAGCGGGATGAGTTGCTCGGGCGTGCGAACTGGAAAGTCGTCCATCTTAATCCTCCGGTGTGATACGCATAGTAATGCGTAAAACGAGAAAATACGCAACATCTTTCGTAAATCTCTCCGTCTGGCATCGCGATACGACCACCCGATCCAAGAAAAAGCCCGCCGGCTTTCGCTCGACGGGCTGTCCCGGTGCTTATCAGTTAATCCGCAGGCGGCACATACCCCTGTGCAGCATCCGCGCCTGCACCGAAGAAATGGTTTTCCATCTGCGTCGCCAGATACTTGCGTGCACGCGCGTCTGCCAGGTTCAGGCGGTTCTCATTGACCAGCATGGTCTGGTGCTTGAGCCAGCCTGCCCACGCTTCCTTCGAAACGTTATCGAAAATCTTCTTGCCGAGTTCGCCGGGGTAGGGCGCGAAATCGAGTCCTTCAGCGTCCTTGTTCAGCTTGATGCAGTGGACCGTACGGGCCATGGTGTGCTCCTTGTTCAGTAAAGGCTCTCTTATTTTTATTAAGAGCAGCGAGGGTGGTTAAAGTTGCTTGATCAGGACTTGCGACCTGCGTTGCCAGTTGTACATGTGCTGCCGGTCTTTTGGTAAATCGTCAACGGTTGCGTTCACAAAGCCGCGCTTGAGGAACCAGTGGGAGGTGCGCGTGGTCAACACAAAGAGCTTCGTAAGACCTGCCGCGCGTGCGCGGTTTTCCATGTCCTTCAGCAGGCGTTCACCGTCGCCTTGCGTCTGAACTTCCGGGTTGACCGTCAGGCATGCCATTTCGCCCATCTTCTCATTCGGGAACGGATACAGGGCTGCACATCCAAAAATCACGCCGTCATGCTCGATCACCGAGAAATATTCGATCTCGCGCTCGATCAGTTCCCGGCCGCGTTTGACCAGTGTGCCGTCGGCTTCCAATGGTTCGATCAGCTTGAGGATGCCGCCGACGTCTTCAATGGTCGCTTCGCGCAGGCTCTCCAGGTTTTCATAAGTGACCATGGTGCCGATGCCATCGTGCGTGAACAGCTCGAGTAGCGCGGAACCGTCCGTCGCAAACGGCACGATATGCGCGCGCGCCACGCCGTTGTTGCAAGCCTTGACCGCATGTTGCAGGTAGTACTCGGAAGCGTCGGGCAAGCACTTGGCCTTGAGCAGCGCGAGCGCCTGGTGTGCAGACAACTCGTGGATCTCGGTGCCGGCGGCGTCGGTCATCATCGGCGTTTCGGTGATGAAGATCAGCTTGTCGGCGCGCAGGGCGGTCGCCGCGGCAACCGCCACGTCTTCCATGGTCAGGTTGAACGCTTCACCGGTGGGGGAGAAGCCCAAGGGCGAGAGCAGCACCAGGTTGCCGGCACTTAAAATCGGATGGATGGTCTCATAAGCAATCCTGCGGGCGACACCGGTGAACTCCAGGTCCACACCGTCGATCACGCCCATCGGCCGGGCAGTCACGAAATTGCCGGAAATGATCCTGATCGCGGAATGCGCCATCGGCGTATTCGGCAGACCCTGGCTGAAGGCCGCTTCGATGTCGAGGCGCAATTCGCCGGCTGCTTCCTTTGCGCATTCCATTGCGGCCGCATCGGTGACGCGCACGCCGTTGTGGTAGTGCGGCTCGACATTACGCAGCGCGAGCTGTTCTTCCACCTGGGGGCGCGAGCCGTGCACGATCACTACCTTGATCCCCAGAGCATGGAGCAGCGACAGATCGTGCGCCAGCACCGGCAGGGCGCCGGCCTTGACCAGCTCGCCCGGGAAGGCAACCACGAAGGTCTTGCCTCGAAATGCATGAATATAAGGCGCGACTGAACGCAGCCACTGAACGAATTGAATAGGATTTTCCATGATGGGCATTATAATTCGCCCCGCTATGTCTGCACCTGAACAGTCTAAAAAAACCATGACCAAGAACCGTGGCCAGGCTACCCAACGGGCCCCGGTTGTTGAGCGGAACCCGCTGCCGCCTATCGTTTATCCCGAAGAGCTGCCGGTATCCGGCCGCCGGGAAGAGATCGCGAGTGCGCTGCGCGCGCATCAGGTCGTGATCGTCAGCGGCGAAACCGGCTCGGGCAAAACAACCCAGCTACCGAAGATTTGCCTTGAGCTGGGGCGCGGCCAGGCCGGTTTGATCGGCCATACGCAGCCGCGACGCATAGCCGCTTCCTCCACTGCCAAACGGATCGCGCAGGAACTCGGCACGCCGCTCGGCGAGAATGTCGGCTTCAAGGTGCGTTTTACCGACACCTTGTCAAAAGGCGCATCGGTCAAGCTGATGACCGACGGCATCCTGCTGGCCGAAACGCAGACCGATCCGCTGCTCAGGCAGTACGACACCATCATCATCGATGAAGCGCATGAGCGCAGCCTGAACATCGACTTCCTGCTCGGCTACCTGAAGCAGCTGTTGCCGCGCCGGCCAGACCTGAAAGTGATCATTACATCGGCCACGATCGATGCGGACAGGTTCGCCCGCCATTTCGGCACGCCGGACAAGCCTGCTCCCGTAATCGAAGTATCCGGCCGCCTGTATCCGGTCGAAGTGCGCTATCGACCGGTCGAGCCGGCCGAAAAAAGCGAAGGCAAATCCCCGAATCAGTCGCAGAAGGACCAGCGCGACCTGATGGATGCCGTGGTCGATGCGGTGGATGAGCTTGCCCGCCTCGGTTCCGGAGATGTGCTGGTATTCCTGCCGGGCGAACGTGAAATCCGCGATACCGCGGAAGCATTGCGCAAACATCATCCGCCCCACGTCGAGATCCTGCCGCTGTTCGCGCGCTTGTCAGTGCAGGAGCAGGAGCGCGTCTTCAAGATTTCCAACGCGCGCCGCATTGTACTCGCCACCAACGTTGCGGAAACCTCGCTGACGGTACCCGGGATCCGCTATGTGGTGGATGCGGGCACCGCGCGCGTCAAGCGCTACAGTTATCGCAACAAGGTCGAGCAATTGCAGATTGAGGCAATCGCCCAGTCCGCCGCCAACCAGCGCGCCGGCCGTTGCGGCCGCGTGGCTGCCGGCGTTTGCATCCGGCTATATGAAGAGCAGGACTACCTGCAGAGACCGAAGTTTACCGAACCCGAAATTCTTCGCTCTTCGCTGGCGTCCGTCATCCTGCGGATGAAGGCGCTGCGCCTGCCGGATGTCGAAATCTTCCCGTTCATTGAACCGCCGATGGGCCGCGCGATTGCCGATGGCTACCAGTTGCTGCAGGAACTTGGCGCCGTCGATGAAGACAACCAGTTGACGCCCATCGGCAAACAGCTTGCCAAGTTGCCGCTGGATCCCCGCGTCGGCCGCATGATTCTCGCTGCGCGCGACAACGCCGCGCTGACCGAGGTACTGATCATCGCCGCCGCTTTGTCGGTGCAGGATCCGCGCGATCGTCCGATGGAAGCGCAAGCCGCCGCCGACAACGCGCACAAGAAATTCGCCGATGAAAAATCGGAATTCCTGAGCTACCTGAAAATCTGGAAATGGTTCGAAGAGGCGATCGAACACAAGAAGTCGAACAAGCAACTGACGGATAATTGCCGCGCCAATTTCCTGTCCCAGGTTCGGCTGCGCGAATGGCGCGAAGTCCATTCGCAGTTGTTGACCATCGTGCGCGAACAGGGATGGCGCCTGAACGAGGCGCCTGCCACTTATGAGCAATTGCATATTGCGCTGCTGACCGGCTTGCTCGGCAACGTCGGCTTCAAGGCCGAGGATGAGCCGCATTATCTTGGCGCGCGTGGCATTAAGTTCTTTATCTGGCCCGGCTCGACGCTGGCGAAAAAAGCCGGCCGCTGGGTGATGGCCGGGGAACTGGTCGAGACCTCGCGCCTGTATGCGCGGACGATCGCGCAGATTCAGCCGCAATGGCTGGAACGCGTCGGTGGCCACCTGCTGAAGAAATCCTGGGGCGAACCGCGGTGGGAACAGCGCGCCGCCCAGGTGACCGCGTCCGAGCGTGGCACGCTCTATGGCCTGGTTGTATACAGCCAGCGACGGGTCAACTACGGACAAATCAACCCCGAAGAGGCGCGCGAGATTTTCATCCGGGACGGATTGGTCGCCGGTGATTTCGACACCCGTGCGCCGTTCTTCGCGCATAACCAGAAGCTGGTCCGTGAAATCGAAAACCTGGAACACAAGTCGCGCCGGCTCGATGTGCTGGTCGACGAAGGCCTGATCGCGGCGTTCTACGATCAACTGGTGCCGAAGGATATCCATAACGGCATCGACTTCGAAAAGTGGCATAAGGAAGCCACTGCGAAGGAACCGAAGCTGCTGTATCTGAACCGCGATGACCTGATGCGGCATGAAGCCGCGGGCGTGACCACCGAGCTGTTCCCCAAAACGATGACGGTGGCCGGGGTGCCGATGGCGTTGTCGTATCACTTCGAACCCGGTAGCGCGCGCGATGGCGTCACGCTGACGATACCGTTGTATGCGTTGAACCAGGTGTCGGCCGATCGTTCCGAATGGCTGGTGCCCGGCATGCTAAAGGAAAAAGTGCAGTTGCTGCTGAAATCCCTGCCGCAGAAATTGCGCCGCCACTGTGTACCGTTGCCCGATTTCGCGGCCGGGTTCTGTGAGCGTGCCCGGTTCGGCAAGGGCAACCTGCTGGATGCGGTCATCGCCGATATTCGTGAACAAACCGGCATCGCCACCAAGACCACCGACTTCAAACTGGAGACGTTGCCGGCCCATCATTTCATGAACTTCAAGGTCGTGGACGAGCACGGACGGCAACTGGAGATGGGCCGCAACCTGAATGGATTGCAGGCCGAGTTCGGCGGGCAGGCGCGCGAGAGCTTTCAGCGGCTGGCGGAAGAAGCCACGGTTACTGCAGTCGATAATGCGCCCGCAGAAGACCGTAGCACTGGCGAACGTAAGAACGCGGCGACGTCAACCACGGCAACCACAACAAGCCCGGTTGGCGAACATCAGAATCTCACCACCTGGACTTTCGGCGAACTGCCGGAGCTGCTGGAAATCCAGCAGGGCAAGCAAACCCTGATTGGCTACCCCGCGCTAGTGGACAAGACCACTCATTGCGACCTCGAAGTCTTCGACGATCCGGCGGAAGCGGCCCGCGTCCATCGCATCGGGATGCGCCGCCTGTTCTCGCTGCAGTTGAAGGAACAGCTGAAGTATCTCGAGAAGAACGTTCCGAACCTGCAGCAGATGGGCATGCATTTCATGTCGCTCGGGTCGCAGGAGGAATTGCGCGACCAGATAATCCAGGCCGGCCTTGACCGCGCGGTCCTGCAGGATCCGCTGCCGAAGAACGCAGAGGAGTTCCACCGGCGCAAGGACGAAGGCAAATCGCGCCTCGGCTTGCTGGTAAATGAGATTGCACGACTGGCGGCGCAGGTCTTGGCGGAGTACTACACCTTGCCGAAAAAACTGCAAGGCGCGAAAGCGCATGCGCAAAGTGCGGCCGACATGCAGTCACAATTGCAGGCGCTGGTCGGCAAACGCTTCATCGCCGATAACGACTATGTTCAGATCGCGCATTTCCCGCGCTACCTGAAGGCGATCAACGTGAGGTTGGAGAAGTTACGCGCTGATCCAACACGCGACGCGCGGCTGATGGCGGAATGGGCGCAGGTTGCAGCACCGTGGCAGCGTGCGCAAAAAGACCGTCAGAAGAGTGGAGATCCGAAGATGGAAGAATTCCGCTGGCTGTTGGAGGAACTGCGTGTGTCGTTGTTCGCGCAGGAACTGCGCACCCCGATGCCGGTGTCGGTCAAGAGGTTGCAGAAGGTGTGGGAGTCGATGCAAAGGTAACGGGGCGTTCCCCCCGAGGCGTAGGTTGGTCTGTCACATAGGCCAGCGGTGCATCTCTGGGTTCCCGCTTGCGCGGGAACGACATATTTAGGTGCCACCACTGCAGCACGAATTCCGGTGGAATGTTAAAGCGCGACAGTGAAGTAGGACGCATCGTGATGCGCCCTACGGTGGTTATTGATAACTTGCCAGCAAATCCCTTGCGATCACCAGCTGCATAATCTGACTCGTACCCTCATAAATCCGTGCAACACGAGCATCACGATAGATGCGCTCCAGCGGATACTCAGCAATATACCCGGACCCACCGAACACTTGCAGACAACGATCCGCCACCCGGCCTAGCGCTTCCGACGTGAAGTCTTTAGCGCAGGCGGCTTCGCGTCCCGGGCGTCATCAATTGCCGGCTCTTCCGCCTGTACCGTGCTCATGTTGCCGTCCTCGCGTTCTCGGCTTCCTGCAGTTCACGCCAGAGTATTTTTCCGACCGGCGACTTCGGTAACTGGTCGGTGAACTCCACAATGCGCGGATACTTGTATGCGGCCATCCGCTCACGCGTCCATGCGATCAGCGCCTCTTCGGTCAGGGCATCCTTGCCCTCGGCATTACGCACCACGATCGCTTTGACGGTTTCTCCGCGATAGGAATCGCGCACGCCGATCACGCACGCTTCCTTGATATGCGGATGCTGGTAAAGCACCGATTCGACCTCGGCCGGCCACACTTTGTAGCCCGAGGCATTGATCATTCGCTTGGCACGGTCGGTCATGAAGAAGTAGCCCTCTTCATCGGCGTAGCCCACGTCTCCGGTACGCAAATAGGTACGCCCGTCGACTTCCACGAACGCAGTTTTGGTTTCTTCCGGGCGGTTCCAATAACCCTTGAATATCTGCGGGCCGCTCACCAGGATCTCGCCCTGCTGGTTTGGCCCGAGTTGTTCCAGCGTTGCCGGATCGACCACGATGGATTCGGTGTCGAAGAAGGGCACACCGAGGCATTGCCGCTTCGGGCGGTCGATCGGATTGTTATGCGTCGTTGCGGCGGTTTCAGTCATCCCGTAGCCTTCGATGAAGGTCACGCCCAGCGATTGCTCGAGCCGGCTCCATACCTCGGCAGGCATGGACGCGCCGCCGGCTGTGATGCGGCGTAAGCTCGAGAGGTCATAGCTTTTCAGGTTTTCGTGGGACAGAAGGTCGATGATCGCAGTCGGCGGAATGGCCGCGTGCCCGACGCGTTCACGCGCCATCAGCTCGATCGCCAGGTCCCGGTCCCAGCGCGGCAACACCACCGCGGTACCGCCAACGTAGACGGGCAGGTGAACCGAATGCGAGAGGCCGGCCACGTGATACATCGGGGCCACTGCCAGGAACGGTGTGCCCGGTGCGGTCCAGTGCCAGAGCGCCAGTCCCGCGATGTTTTGCATGAAGGTCTGGTGAGTATGCATGCAGGCCTTCGGTGTGCCGGTGGATCCGGACGTATACGGAAGACCGCACAGATCCTCAGGCTGCGCCTTCGATACTCCGGGCATCTCATTGGCATCCATGACGTCTGCCCAGGCAACGGTGCCGCTGAACTTCTTTCTTGGCGCCGTGAGCCAGTCCGGTAATCGGTAATCGTGGTCGGCGCGCAGATAGTCGGAATAGGTCGCTACGATCACATGATCGATCGGGCTGGTGGCAGATGCCGCATCCACCTGTTCAGCCAAGTCCTGTGCGCAAACAACCACGCGTGCTCCGCTGTCCGATAGGTAGTGCGCCACTTCGGACGAGCGGTTCATCGGGTTCACCGGAACCACGACTGCATCGGCGCGCAATGCGCCGTAATACGCGATCAGCCACTGTGGGGAGTTCTGCATGTACACCACGACCCGATCGCCGCGTTTAACGCCGGCGCGGTGCGTGAGCCAGCCGGCAAAGCGATCGACTTCGTTGAGGAACTCCGTGTAGCTCAGCCCGCTCCCGAAAAAGCGAATGGCCGCCTGCTGCGGATAGCGTTTGGCGGACCACTCCAGGATCTGGGTGAGCGTCATATCCGGCCGCAGGAGCTGACGCGGCAAATGCCGCGGCCAGTAGTGGCTTGGTGTTGCAGACATTAAAAACTCCTTCGGATATTGCTTGCGGCCGTTTAGTCGAGCTTGATGTTAGCCGCCTTGATCAAAGCCGCGGTTTGCTGGATCTCGTTCCTGATTGCGGTGCGCATCTCTTCCGGGCTGGTCGGCATGGGTTCGGTTTTCGCGGTCAGCAGCTGTTCGCGGATTTTCGGGTCGTTCAGTACGGCCGTCAGTTCGGCGTTGATCCGATTTACGATCGCAGGCGGCGTACCGGCGGGCATGATGAGGCCGAACCAGGAATTGAGCTCATAGCCCGGCACCCCTGCCTCCGCCATGGTGGGCAGTTCCGGCGCAATGGCGGTGCGCTTTGCGGATGTGACCGCCAGCGCCTTCAGCTTGCCCGATTCGAGATGGCCTTTCGCAGTGGCCAGATCGAGAACCGCCGCTTGAATGTGGCCGGCCAGCAGATCGACCGCTGCCGGGCTGCTGCCCTTGTAGGGTATGTGCCGGATATCGATGGCAGTCATTTGTTTGAGCAGTTCGCCGGACAGGTTCATGGCCGTACCGTTGCCGGCGGTGCCATAGGTCAGGTGACCCGGCTTCGATTTTGCCAGCGCGACAAACTCCCTGACCGTGTTCACGCCCAACGAGCTGTTCACGACCAGGGCCAGCGGATTGTTCACGACTTTCGAGACCGAGGCCAGATCCCTTAGGGGATCGTAGGGCAGCTTGGGCATCAGGGTGACATTGGCCGTCAGCGCGCCAGACACGCCGAAGCCGATGGTATAGCCGTCGGGCGGCGACTTGGCCACCGCATCGGCGCCGATCACTCCGCCGGCGCCGGACCGGTTGTCGATCACGACGGGCTGGCCAAGCCGCTGGGCCAGCGGCGGCGCGATGATGCGCGCGACGATATCGGCGACGCCTCCCGGTGGGAAGCCTGCCATGAAGCGTAGCGGTTTGTTGGGGTATCCCGCAGCCTGGTCTGTCTGTGCCATGGCGGCCGGGGCGAACGCGGCGAAGCTCACTGCCGCAGCAAGCGAAGCAAATTTGATCCACATAACTTTGTCTCCTGAAGTTTTTGGTTGCCGGCCCCGGCGCCGAAAGCGCCGGTTTCGCGGTTGGGCTTGATGCCTCTTTTACCGCTAGTGCCGGTTATTGCGCCTGCAATTCAAAGGCGGGATAGTGGACGCCTTCGGCCAGCATATCCCATGTCACCCTGACCCGCGCCCCGATCTTCACCTCCTCCGGCTGTGCATTGAGGATGTTCCCAATGATGCGCACGCCTTCATCGAGTTCAATCGTGGCCAGCACCAATGGAAGCCGGCCATCCGCGCCAAGCCCCGGCGTGCGAAGGGTAGTGTGGGCGTAGACAGCGCCGTTGCCAGATACCTCTCGCCACTCCAGGTTGCGCGTACCGGTGAACAGGCTCAGCGGCCGCGGGAAGTGCTGGAATCGTTGGCTGGCCGGGCAATACTGGAGCATAAGTTTGCGTTCCTGCGCTCCGCGCCAGAAAGGCGCGGCATCGACGAAATTGCTCTGCTGCGGCAAGTTGCGGGTAATGTCGCCGTTGCTCATTGTGTAGCCTCCAGAATCATGGCTGCGCTGGTCGACCAGTTGCGGCCGTATGGAATGACGCCTATGCCCGTGACAAGGGCGTTGCGCGGATCAGCAACCTGGCGCTGGCCGCCTTCGCCGAACAGCTGGCGAACGGCTTCCACCAGGTTGAGCCCGCCGCCGGCAAGGCCGGGCTGTCCGGCCGAGATCTGCCCTCCGCTGGTATTGAGCGGCAGCTTGCCCTTGTATGACAGGTCGGTATCGAGAATGAAATCGGCGCCTTCACCGCGCCGGCAGAATCCGAGCGACTCAAGCTGCATCTGCACCGCGATCGTGAAATCGTCATAGGGCTGGAACATTCGGATATCGGCCGGCGTCATCCCGGCCTGCCTGAACAGGCGCGGAGCCAGATGCGAAAACCCGTTTTCCGTGATGTCGGCCAGCGGATCGCGGCCGTTGACGTTGGTGATTTCCGCGTAGGCGACAGGAGTGGCCATCTTCGACAGCCCCAGCCGTTTTGCTTCTTCGCGAGTGGTAACAAGAAACGCATTGGCGCCATCGCAAAACATCACGCTATCGAGCAGCCTTAGCGGATCGGCGATCACCCGCGAGGCGCGATACTCTTCCAGGGTGAGCGGTTTGCGCAGCTTTGGTAATGCGTTCTCGTTCAGTACCGCATGCTCGCGCTGGACCATCGCCACCTTCGCGAGCGCGGTTTCGTCGAGCTTGTATTGATGCGCATAACGGCTCATCAGCAAACCGAATGCTGCAGGCGGGCGCGCGGCAGCCTGCGGTTCCTGGAACTCCGGACGCTGGGCGCCGAAATCAGCGCGATAGATTGTGCTGGGAGCATCCGCCGACAGCACGACGGCCAGCTTGCACTCTCCTTCCCGAACTGCCGACATGGCGCGCATGATGCCGCTCAACGCAGAACATCCGCCGAGACCGCTCAGATGCAGCCACGTTGCTGTGAGGCCCAGCGCCTCGCACATGTAGACAGCATAAAAGGGGTTCGTCCCCTCGCTCAGTGACGCAGTGACGGCCAGGCCGTCGATGTCCTGCAGCTGGATGCCCGTGTTCCGCATCAAAGCTTCCAGTGCCTCTCCCGCGAGATCGTAGGCGCTACGTCCGGTCTTGAATCGATTGGGAATTTCCGCATAACCGGCAATGCCGGTATTGTGCCCGGTCATGGCCTGGCCCCCTGCACGGACGCGCTCTGCAAACCTTGTATGTTCATTGGCCTGTGTCTCCTTGTTGTTTCATCCTTGTATAAGCAGATGCTAGTCCATGGCCGCGCAAAAGTATAGAATCGCATTTGGGAATATATGTCCCATTTTTGGGAGGAACTTGGTGAAAGATGTGCTCGACCTGAACACGCTGATGCTGTTTTATGAGGTCGTGAAGACGGGCAGCCTGACCAGCGCGAGCGAGCGCCTGGGTGTGCCACGCTCAACGCTCAGCCGGCGATTGCTGCAGCTGGAGAAAGACATGGGTTCACTGCTGCTGAAGAAGAGCACACGCAAACTGGCGCCCACCGACATCGGTCTCAGCCTGTTCGAGCATTGCGAGAAAATCGCCGCGGAAGCGACGCTGGTCGCCGAGAAAGCGTCGCGGATGCAAACAAACCTGCATGGAACGCTACGCGTGGCCATGCCGATTGAGTTCGGCACGGCGTGGCTGGGTAAAGCGGTATCGGATTTTGCGATTCGCTATCCCGAGATGCAGATCGAGATCAATGTCAGCGGGCGCGTCGTTGACCTCATCGATGAGTCTGTCGACATCGCAATCACCTATGGCCAACCGAAGGCCTCACAACTGACGCAGCGGCGCCTCGCATCGGTGAGCTCCGGCATTTACGCCAGTCCGGCATACCTGGAACGATGTGGCACGCCCCGCTCGCTGGACGACGTGTTGCCACACGACTGTGTGGTGACGGAGATTCAGCAGAGAGAGGGTGTCTGGCAGTTCCGCAGCCAGAATCGCCGTCGCAGCGTTGGAGTCAATGGCAGGATACGCGTCAACAGTATCCGGCTGGCCAGGGAATTGGTGATCGGAGGCGCCGGGCTTGGACTGCTTCCGCACATGATGTGCGAGAACCATGTCGCCTCCGGTCAATTGGTCCGTGTTCTACCATCGTGGAACGGTCCGTCGCTTAGGGTGGTTGCCCTGTTCCTGTCGCGTACGAGCATTCCGAAGAAGACGCGCGTGTTCCTCGATTTTGTAGTGGAACAGTTGGCGAAGCAACAGGTGGAATTGAAGAAGGCGTGAAGGACGGGCGTGTATGCGGTGCGGAATCCCCTCTCTCGCGAAGGAAGAGGGGATGTGCGCACGCGATTTAGCCCAGACAGATTTGAGTAACGTTCACCCACCCCGAAACTTCGGCGCCCGCTTCTCGCGGAACGCCGTCAGCCCTTCGCGGCGGTCGTCCGTGAAATAGAGAAGGAAGGACGCATCCGACTCGAAGGCCATGCCATCGGCCAGGGAAAGGTCAGTTCCCCGTTCAATCGCAGCCTTGGATTGCATGATGGCCACCGGTGCTTTCATGCCTATCGCACGCAGCATCTCCCTCGCGCGCTCAAGCGCGCCGCCCGCATCGACCACGTGATTCACCAGTCGCAGCGACAAAGCTTCTTCCGCAGTGATGCGGCGTCCGGTCCAGATCAGTTCCTTGGCCATGGCTTTGCCCACCAGGCGCGGCAGTGTTTGTGTGCCTCCCGCACCCGGCATGATGCCGATCCCGGTTTCGGGGAAACCAAACTTCGCGTTGCGACCTGCAATGATGATGTCGGCAACCAGAGCAAGCTCCAATCCGCCGCCCAGGGCAACGCCTTCAATGGCGCAAACGACCGGCTTGGTCACTTGCGGCAGTTCCCGATACAGGCGCGCGAATTTCTTCGAGCGCTTGCGCTGGCGATAAAAATCGAAATACTTTCCTTCCTCGACCTGGAACTCCACCGTGTCTATGCCCGAACAGAATGACTTCTCGCTTCCGGTCAGGAGGATCGAAGTACACCCAGGTTCTGACTCGGCCCAGGCGATGGCGTCCAAAAGCTCTTCGGCTGTCTGTTCACGGATTGCATTGAATTTTTCAGGCCGTCGGATTTCGATCTCCAGCCAGTTTTCCACTTGTGTGGCGGCGATATCTGTATAGCTATGCATGGGAGGTAGGCCATCCGTGCGAGGATGCGATGGGTTATTGGTGTCCCGATTCTAGAGGGCAGGAGCGAACCCGTGAAGTGCGCGAGACAGGAAAGAGATTCCCATTTTTGGGAGAGTGATGCAGAGGCAGTGGGGCGGCCCGAGGCGTAGGTTGGGATGAAATCCCGACATTCATCCTCCGCACAAGTGATGGCTTGTATTTCGGTGTGAATGCCGGGATTGGCATCCCAACCGACGGTCCTCGCGATGTCAGGAACTCGATGCGAGCGGGAGGTTAAGCAACAGGTTTTGCGGCTTCATCCGCAGTACTCCGTCGTTGTTCATGGCGCAAGCGAGATATACCGGACGCCCCGCCACTCCGGGCTTAACCATCGATGATTCCGCGAAGTCGAGTTGGAACAGCGAGAGGATGCGTCGCTGGCGCGCTGTATCCAGTTGCTTGCCCTCATATAGATCGTTCAATATGCCGGTCGCTTCGGCATCGAGCCCGATATGCCAGGCCCAGCGTTTTTCCTCGATCGCAGGTACCGGCTTCACCTCGACTGGCGTGCCGTAGAAATGCCGTACCCATTTTTCCACCACTCGGCAGAAGGCCGCCAATGTGGCGCCGCCATAGGTGAAATTCACCACCGTGTCGTATCTTTCGTCCCGCTCCCAGTAGCTCTGCGCATTATTCTGGTCGATGACATCCATGTCGACACTTCTCGGCTTGGTCTTGTTTGCCACCAGCAGCCGGCCAATATCGCCATAGGTGCCGCCGGATTGGTGCTGATCGACAGTTTCCACGTCGGCCAGCATCACGGCGCCGTCCTGAAGCGATACCCGTTGCGGACGGAAGAACAACTCAGCAGCGCGCGCCTCCAGTGGATCTTCGGTGCCATCGAGTATGCCACGCACTATCATTTGGGCGAGCTGGTCGATAAAGATCGGCGGCACGGTGACGTTCCCGCCGCGGAAAATATCGAGATAGGCCGCCTCCAGTGTCGACGAGCTCAACAGACGGCTGCGGAAAGCGAGAACGACACGGTAGTTTTCTATTGCATCCGCATCTCCTATCGCGGCAAGCTCGCTTTCCGAAACCGACCTGGCGGGCGCGGCAAGAAGTGCGGCATGCAGTACGCGCTCGGCGTCACAGGACTCTTCGACAGGCGACACTTCGGGGCGGCTCCACCAGGCGCGCAGCAAGTTGTCGGTGACTGCCAGCTTGCCCTCGGCGTCTCGGTCGGCAAGGCTAAACCCGCAATGGGGCCAAAAATCAGGCATGGGAGAATGGTGTTAATTTGAAGGGGCTTAGGACCCGGGCAGAATAAGTTGGCATTTTTGCCGGCCGTAGCGGGCGCACTGCGTCGTTGCCCGCCGCTTGCAGTGCTCGCACTGGGGCGCGTCGGGCGCATCTAGGCGGCCCCCTGGCATTGCATCCCGCTACGACCGCCAAAATGCCAACTTATTGCTGCGCGGGCCCTTAGTATCCCACAGACGAAGGCTGCTGGTGCACGCGCTCGTTTTCGCGCATAGTGGGTGTGAGCCACTTGAAAAGCTTCAATCCGCCCTGACCTGAAATCTGGCCGGGTGGAACAAGACCAACAGATAATAAAAAAGACAGGACGAGCCTGTCTTTTTACGGGTAAAGCAAGTAATTACTTGGCGGTTGCGGCTTTTACATCTGCCTTGCCTTCGGCCTTGACAGCAGCAACTTCAGTTTTAGCATTGACCTTGTCGGCTTTTGCATCAACCTTTACTTTATCGACAGTAGCGTTGGCGTTGACTGCCGCTTTGTCTGCTTTCGCATCGGCTCTCGCTTCGACCTTATCTGCCTTGGCGTGGGCCTTTACCGTGTCTTCGGCATCGGCTTTTGCAGCTTTTGCATGCGCCTTTGATTTCGCTTTTTCTGACTTTGCTCGTGCTTTGGATTTATCTTTGTTGGCGTTCACCGCGGCTTTTTCAACTTTAGCATCGGCATTGGCATTCACTTTTGCCTCGGCGTTGAGAGCTTTGGCAGTATTCGTGTCGGCTTTCACTTCTGCTTTCAATACAGCCGGTGTCGCAGGAAGAGCTGCGGGAACAGTAACTTGTGCGAATGCGGAAGTAGCGAACAGACCAGCAATAAGAGTAGCGATTAATTTGTTCATGTTTGCCTTTACGTTTAAGTCATTAAGAGGACGATTCCGTCGTACTAGGCCTTAAACGACAGTCAGGTGCATGTTGTTGACAGTCCTTACATATCGTTACAAGTGAGCAAGAAAATGAAAAACTGGTCGCATCATCGTAAACAACAACTGATACCAGTCATCGAAGAGGACTTACGCATATGCAGGAGATGAAATATTTGGGCGGCTATCCTGAGGAAACCAAAAGACAGGTGCAACTGCTATTCGATAACAATAAACTGGCGGCGGTGCT